>JAUHYE010000026.1 GCA_030426395.1 Phycisphaerae bacterium | reverse complement strand
CGGGCAGGCGGTGGAGAGGACCAAACCGAGGGCGACTTCGAGCGTTACCAGACGGTGTACGCCGACCCGACCGCAGCAGGGTCCGTGGCGGCTCCAACAGCAGGACTGCACTTCACGCCAAGGGTGCTTTCGGCTCTCGCGGATCGCGGTGTGCTCCGGCGAGACGTCACGCTGCATGTCGGAGCCGGCACATTCCGGGAAGTCGAGAGCGAGGTCGTGGAGGATCATCCGATGCATCGGGAGTTGTGCCACGCACCCGAGGATGTCATGGAAGACCTCAAACTCGCGCACCAGGGCGGTCACCGTGTGGTCGCCGTGGGCACCACCGCGGCCCGCACAATCGAAGCCAGCGATGAAGCCGGCGGCGGCTGGCTCGAAACCGACCTGCTCATCACCCCCGGCTACGACTGGCGGCTGGTCAGCGCCTTGGTCACCAATTTCCATCTGCCCCGATCGACGCTCATGGCGATGGTCGCGGCCCTGCTGCCCGGCGGGGTCGAACAACTCCAAGCGGTCTATGCCAAGGCCATCGAGGAGAAGTACAGGTTCTATTCGTACGGCGATGCGATGCTGGTGCTGCCGTGACGCTGGGCCCGGAAATGTCCGCATCCCGGCCGGTCGTGGCCGATGCTTTGGGATCCGTACCGTCGAGAGACCCGATGCTGCTTCGCGACCTCATCCATGGCCTCCCCATCACCGTGCACGGCCCGGCCGATGTTCGTGTTTCGGGCGTGACCGAGGACAGCCGGCGAGTACAGCTGGGCTGGCTGTTCGTGGCTCGGCCGGGCACCAGGAACGATGGCGGGGCGTTCATCGCCCAGGCATTGGAGCTGGGAGCGGTGGCGGTACTCGCCAGCGGATCAACAGCAACGGCGACCACATTGGTTTGCGATGAACCAGCCAGAATCGGGGCCGTGCTCGCCGAGCGATGGTACGGCTCACCCAGTTCACGGCTCGGGCTGGTCGGCATCACCGGCACCAACGGCAAGACCACCATCGCCTGGCTCGTCCGCCAACTCATGAACGCCGGTGGCGGCCAGTGCGGCATGATCGGCACGATCGAGATCGACGAGGGCGCCGGCGCCCGGCCGGCCGTGCTGACCACGCCAGCGGCCGAGGACGTCAGCGCGTCGCTCTCCCGAATGGTCGGGCACGGCTGCGACTTCGCGGCGATGGAAGCCTCCAGCCACGCCCTCGACCAGGCCCGGGTCGCCGGGCTCGACTTCCGTGTTGCCGTGTTCACCAACCTCAGCGGCGACCATCTGGACTATCACGGCTCGATGGACGCCTACGCCGCAGCCAAGGCCCGGCTCTTCGAGAGCCTGAGGCCCGACGGTCTGGCTATCGTGAACGCGGATGACCCGGCCAGCGAGCGGATGGTCCGCGACACCCACTCCCGCGTGCTGCGATGCTCGCTGGCTGGCGATGCCGATGCGACGGTGCGCGTCGAGGCCGACGGCTTGGAGAGCCGGGCGAGGATGCGCGGGCCCTGGGGCGAGATCAACTCACAACTCGCCCTGGTCGGCGATCACAACGCGATGAACGCCTTGCAAGCGGTTGCAGTGGCACATGAACTGGGCATGTCGCGCGAGGCGATCGAGGCGGCGCTGCCAGCGCTGATGCCGCCGCCGGGGCGTTTGGAGCCGGTGCTCGTCGAGGGCGTCGATGGCCCGCGCGTTCTCGTCGACTACGCGCACACCGACGATGCGCTCGAGAAGGCCCTGACCGCAGTTGCCGCACGCAAGGGCGAAGGCAGGCTCTGGATCGTCTTCGGCTGCGGCGGCGATCGCGATCGCACGAAGCGCCCTCGCATGGGCGCCGTTGCGGGGCGGCTGGCGGACCGGGTCGTCGTCACCAGCGACAACCCAAGAACCGAGGAACCGCAGTCGATCGTTGATCAGGTGCTCACGGGCGTGCCCGATGCCGTGTGGTCGGCCAGCGACGTGAACCGCGAGGCGGCAATCCATCTCGCCATTTCGCAAGCCGACATTCGAGATGTAATAGTTATCGCTGGCAAGGGGCACGAGGATTACCAGATCATCCCCGACGGCAAGGGCGGCACGGTGAAGCGCGACTTCGACGATCGACTCGTAGCGCGAGCGGCATTGCAGAGACGGGCCGGCGTAACTGGGGGAGTGCGATGATCGCCCTGGATTCACTGCCCGAATTGCTCGATGGCCACTGGTTGGCGGAGGGAGACGGAGCGCTCTCGGGCGCGAGCATCGACACGCGCACACTCGAACCGGGGAAAGCCTTCTTTGCGTTGCCCGGCGATCGGGTCGATGGGCACGATTATCTCGATCAAGCCTCGGAACGCGGGGCAAGCGTGGCGATCGTGCAACGCGCTGTTGAGCCGCCAACGGGCCTCGCAGTACTTATTGTCGCCGATACACGCAGGGCGCTGTGGCTGTTGGCCGAGCATTACCGCTCACAACTGCTGGCACGCGTGGTCGCGGTGATGGGCAGCAACGGCAAGACTACCACCGTGCGCATGCTGGCGGCGGTGCTCGGGCGGGCGATGCCGACCCACGCCTCGGCACGTTCTTTCAATAACGCGCTGGGGCTGCCGCTGACGATCCTGAATTGCCCACCCACTGCCAAGGCGTTGGTGTGCGAACTCGGCGAAGGTGAGCGTGGCGCGTTGGCAAGGTATGTGCGTCTTGCGCGGCCCGACGTCGCGATCATCACCAGCATCGGGCGAGCCCATGTTGGCGAGCTCGGCGGGATGGAGGCCGTCAGGCAGGAATTCCTCGACGCGCTCGCTGGTCTCGGTTCCTCAGCTACGGGCATCGTGCCAGATGCCGAGCCGTGGCTGCATCGCCCGTGCTGCACGGTGTTCGCCTGCGAACGGGCGTGGCACGAGCAAGGCCGGGCGTGCTTCGAGCTGGCCGACGGAACCCGATGGAGACTCCGCGTGCCAGGCCTGCACAATGCCAGCAATGCGGCCGCGGTCGTCGCTGCGGCACGCCAGCTTGGTGTCGATGACCCACGCATCGCCGACGGCTTGGAGCGCTTCGAGCCGGCGGAGATGCGGCTGGCAGTACGCGAGATCGGCGGCGCAATCGTCATTGTCGACTGTTACAACGCCAACCCCGACTCGATGGCCGCGGCTTTGCGCACACTTGCCGAAGTAGGCGAGGGCAAGCGCACTGTCGCCGTGATCGGAGATATGCTCGAACTCGGTCCCGACTCGGAGGCATGGCACCGGCAGATGGGCGAGATCGCTTCGAGCGCGGCCGGCGAGTGCGTATTCATCGGGCCAAGGTCACGAGTGGCGTTTGAGGCGGCCGGCCGGGGATCATGGTTTGCGACATTGGACGAGGCCCGCGAAGCGGTCGCCGATCTCGTGCGGCCGGAAACGGTCATATTGCTCAAGGCCTCACGCGGCATGGCTTTCGAGAAGTTGCTCGAGGGCCTCGATCGGACGGCGGTGGCCTAAGCGGTGTTGTACTGGCTCACCACACTACTCGACGGCGTGCTCCCCGAATGGCTCATGGCCATTCCGCGGGTGCTCTACCAGGTGCAGTTCCGCGCGCTCGCGGCGGCGGTGCTGGCGTTCGCGCTCGTGCTGTTCTTCGGCAAGCCCACCATCGCCCAACTCGTGAAGTTCAAGATCGGCGACTCGGGATTGACCGACGCCGAGGCCCTCCAGCGAGGTGCGGCCTCGAAGAAGAACACGCCCACGATGGGTGGCGTGCTGACGAGCGGCGCGGTCCTGGTCGCGACGATCCTGCTCGGTGACCTCGGCAACTTCTATGTCAACGCCGGCATACTCCTTTTACTCAGCCTGACCGCAGTGGGCGCGGCCGACGACGTGCTGAAAATCCTCGCCTCCCGGCGTGAAGGCGGTCGCCAGGGCCTCCACAGTTGGGAGAAGTTGCTCTTTCAACTCGGTGTCGGGGCGCTCCTGTCCTATTTCGTGTTCCGTCACGGCGACACCGGATCGGGCCAGGACATGGCCCACGTGCTGAACCTGCCCTTCCAGCGCACCACGCTGCCGGGCGGCGGCGAGTTCAACCCGAGCGTGTGGTTCCTGCCCGTAGGCGTGTTCGTCACCCTTGGCACGCTGATGATCGCCGGGCTGAGCAACGCCACCAACATGACCGACGGCATGGATGGGCTGGCGGGCGGCCTGAGCGCCATCGCGGCCGTTGGCGCCGTGCTGCTGGCGATGGTGGCGGGCTGGCAGGCGACCGCCCAGACGCTGTTGATCCCTTACGTGCCCGGAGCCGAGGAACTGAGCGTGCTTGGTGGGGCGCTCCTCGGGGCGTGCCTGGGCTTCCTATGGTGGAACGGCTACCCGGCCCAGGTGTTCATGGGCGATACTGGGTCGCTGCCTATTGGCGGCCTGTTCGGGTATGTGGCCCTGGTGACGCGGCAGGAAGCCGTGATCTTGCTCATGTGTGGGGTGTTTCTGCTGGAGATCGCATCCGTCGTGCTCCAGGTCGGGTATTTCAAGTGGACGAAGCGTTCGGGGCAGGGCAAGCGGATCTTCCTGTGTGCCCCCTTCCACCACCACCTGCACCTGAGCGGGCTGGCCGAGCCAAAGGTGGTCGCTCGGCTCTGGATCGTCGGGGTGCTGCTGCTGGTGCTGGCCCTGGCGTCGATCAAGCTTCGGTGAGGACCCTTGTCGCACGCACGCACGCACACGGAACGCTCCCACGGTCGATCCCGCCGCAGCTTGGCGCTGGCTGTGGGCATGGGTCTGGTGGCGATGTGCCCCACGCTGGTGGGCCTGCCGCTGCCATCGCTCGTGCGCGGCGTCTTCCAGCAGGCCTCCGACGACCTTGAAACGCTCCGGCAAAAGGCCGAGACGCAACTCTCGAGCGCACAGGGCTCCAAGGCGGACATCCGCCTGATGTTCCGTAACGGCGAGTTTCTCGACGGCGAACTCGTGACGGAAACCGTGGATGGCGTCACCATGCGGGTGGCCGGCATCGAGACCAGGTTCCCCCAATCGCGCATCGATCGGCTGATCCGTTTGCCCGACCTGGCGACACGGTATCGCAACTGGCGATCCGAGATCGACGACGGCGACGTTGGACACATTGAACAGCTCATCCAATGGCTGGCGGCCCAGGAGCTCTACCACGTCGCTCTGTACGAGGCCGTCAAGCTCAAGCAGCATCGGCCGCGCGATCCGCGTGTGGCAGCGCTCGAGCGGCGGATGCGCGGGCAGGTCCAGCTCTTCGACCAGCGCGGCCAGGGCGTGGCACGAGCGCCCACGCCAAACGAGAAGCCCATGCCGCTGCTCACCCCCGAGCAGGTAAACCTGATCAAGGTGTACGAGATCGACATGATCGACCAGCCACGCGTGCGGATCGCGCCGCGGGACATCCAGGACTTCTTGCTCGCCTTTCGCGACGATCCTCGCGTGCCGCAAACACCCGAAGGCCGCCAGGCGATGATCTCGGGCGATCCGCTCGACGTGTTACGTCTGATGTTCCAGCTCAAGGCCCGAGACTACTACAGCAAGGTTCGGGTGTTGGACGACCCTGACGTGCTCAAACGATTCCGGCGGGACGTGACCGATTGGCTGGTCGTGGGCTGCGCGACCACCCAGTGCCACGGCGGGGTCGAGGCCGGGTCCTTGAGGCTCGAGAACCGCAACGCCAGGGGAGAGACCCAGGCGTACACAAACTTCCTGATCCTGACCCGGGCCACAATGAAAGACGGCACGCCGCTCATCAACCTGGAAGACCCTGACGAGAGCCCGCTGCTGCACTTGGGCCTTGGACGAGTGGGTTCCAGGTTCCCCCACCCCGAGGTGCCCGTCGACCGCGGCAACGGCGACGCATGGAAAGAGGTCTTCCCAAGGGTGGATGATCGCCGCTGGAATGCCACCACCGCGTGGATCCGGTCGTTGTACCAGCCCAGGCCCGAGTACCCGATCGAGTATCCGCCAGTTGAAGAGGGCGCCGAACCCGTGGAAGTCGAAGAACCGGCCAGCACGGAGCCTCACCCCGACGTGCCTTTCGCCGAGCCCGAACCGGCGCCCGGGGGCGGAGATGGGCCGCGGTAGAGGGGCTGCCCTAGAGTGGGCCTCGCAGAACCGCCCGGGCCGTCCGGGCGAACAGGCATCGGTGCGGGCGTGTCGGGCATCTCGCCCGGGCGCTGTGGTCTCGCCGCTGGAACGGATATTGGAGGCGTTTGGATGGCAAATCGCGTGGCAGGTCGTTCCGGTGGAGTCAAGGTCGTTGCGCTGGTCGCTCAGGCTGGTCTGGTGGCCCTGAGTGGCTCGGCTTTGGTCGGTTGCGGCGAGGACGACCCTAACGCGGCGGCGTTGAACGACGCGTCGACTTACTTGCGGACGATCTCGCCTGGCGCGGTGCCCCCCACCGACGATGCCTTCGCAGCCGACGGCTACCGGACGACCGCGTCCAAGCTGGCCCCTGCGGTCAACGACGGCAACGACGCTCAGAAAGCTATCGCGTCGATCCTGGCGGCAGAAATCGAGGTGGGCCGCGCACGTCCCGCCATGACCAAACTCGCCGAGATCGAACAGGAGATCGGCGCCAAGCTCACGCGCATGATGTCGATGGAGACCGCCCGCGTGTCGGCCGAGCAGACCGCCGCGGCCCTGGGCTCGTACAACCCCTCCGCAGAGCGTGCGTCGATCGACCAGCGTGCGTCGGCGTTGCAGCAAGACTTGTCGGCAGCACAGGCCGAGCAGCAGAGCCTCCGCCAGCGTGTGGAGGATCTTGGCACCCAGATCTCGAACCTCGAGAGCCAGGTCGGGACCATCCGGGCCGAAGAGAGCGGGCTGCGTGATCGCGCCCTCGGCGAGGACCCGATCGCCGCCGCCCAGACGACCGTCGAGGCACGCGAGACCGGTCGCCGAGCCGACGCCCTGGAAGTCCAGGCGAGCACGCTCGACGCCCAACGGTCGGTGCTTCGGCCGCAGATCGAGGCCTTGGGCGTCCGCATCGATGCGATCAATGCCCAACTCGCCATCCTGAGCGAGGCGCGTGAGAGCGTGGCCCAGCAGGCCCGCCGATCTGCCGACGAGGCGTCCGCTGCCCAGGCCTCCGCCCGCGAGTTCGCCGCCACGCTGGAGACCCTTGCGACCGAGATCGGTGCCCTGCACCAGAACGAGGCCCAGGCCGCCGTGACCGAGGCCCGGGGGGCTCTGGAGAATGCCATCTCGACCGCCCGCCGTGCGAAAGCCGCAACGGTTGACGCGTCCTTGCTTTCCGCTGGCGCGTCCCGATCGCTAGGCGACCTGCTGGCCCGCCGGGCGGGCAGCCTTGAGCAGACCGCCGGCGCGTTCCGCAACCTTGCGGGCAGGTCCGAGGGCGAACTGGGTCGCCGCATGTCCTCGCTGGCCGATCAGCTTTCCCAGAGGGCCGACACGCTGAAGCAGGACACGATCGAGTCGTACGGCACGGCAATGGGTGGGTTCCGTCGCGCTCGCGCCCAGGGCGACACGCGCGAGGCGCTCCAGAAGGCCGCCGACGACATCGAGCGTGCCATCGAGCGGCTGGGCGGGCGCGTGGCAGGCTCGGACGAGCCGATGGACCAGGAAGCCCCCGACATGGGTGCGGAAGAAACCACCGGCGAATCTGGCGAAATGGGCGGCTGATCGGCCGGTATTCGTACCGAGCAAGCCGTGCAAACCTACCCTATTGGTGCATGACCACCGCTGAAACCGCAGGAAAAGTGACCCACGCCGACCCCGGCCCAGACCTGATCGAAGTCAAGATGCACATCGCCGGCCCGCGAGAGCCGGCGGTGGGCATCGTCGTCAAGAATGAACGGTGCACCGCCGGACGCCGGGCGGCCGGGTTCGTGCGGCACATCGAGGTCGATGTTTCCGAGACACCGCTGGCCGGGTCCTTCGTGCCCGGGCAGAGCTTCGGCGTGCACGCGCCGGGCGAGGACCATCGCGGCCGGCCGCACGCGCTGCGGTTGTACTCGATCGCCTCGCCGACTGAGGGCGAGGACGGCTCGGGAGGCGTCATCGCCACCACCGTGAAGCGGCTCATCGATGAGAATGCCGAGGGCCCGGGCCTGCACGTCGGCGTGACGAGCAACTACCTGTGCGACCTCAAGCCGGGGGACGAACTCAAACTCAGCGGCCCAAATGGAAAGCGGTTCGTGCTGCCGGCCCGACCCGATGAGCACGATTACGTGTTCTTCGCGACGGGCACGGGCATCGCTCCCTTCCGTGGCATGGTGCTCGACCTGCTGAAGATCGCGCCCCAGAGCCGCATCGCGCTCGTGATGGGCGCGCCATACGAGACCGACCTGATCTACGACCAGATACTGACCGAACTGTCCGAGAAGCACGCGAACTTCACGTACCTGCCCACGGTGAGCCGTCACGCGCACCGCGACGCCACCCCCGGGTGCTATGTGCAGGACCGCCTCGAAACGAACCAGGACACGCTGGGCGAGCTGCTGTGCAGCGATCGCGGGCTCGTGTACGCCTGTGGCCTTCTCGGTATGGACCTGGGCATCGTGCAAGGCCTGGCGAGGACGCTGCCGCCCGAGTGGGTAGGCCGGTATCTCTCCATCGACCCCGAGGTGGCCGGCGAGGTCGGCGGCTGGACACGGAAGATGGTGCACCGGCAGGTGAAGCCAACACGCCGGGTGTTTCTCGAGGTGTACTAGGTTCTTATTGTCGGTTTTTGATTGGTGAATTGTGTGCGGCCTCGGCGCGGGCTGATATTGACGGTGCCACTAAGTTCGGCTAGGTTTGGGGCCCCTTGGAACCGCGAGGCCCGGGGTTGGCGTACCGGACAGCCTCTACCGGCTGTTCAGCCGATCGTTCGGGGCCGCTATTTTGGCCCTGCTTTCTGGATTGCGTTTGGCGTAGAAGGAGCCAGCCCTTGCGAGGAACCCTGCCGCGAACCTTGGCGGTCATGCTGGCGATGCTGCCCGGCGTTCTGGCCTTTGGTCAGAATGATCTCCCGGCCGATCTTCCGGCCAAATCGAGCCTGAGCCCTACCGAAGAGCAGACCGTTGCCGATTGGGCAACCGCGAACTGGGCGCTGATCGACGGCGAGACCCCCGCTGCCGCCCGCGACGCCCGACGCCGGCTCGTCGAGCCCTTGCTCAAGGCCGAGACGACCGCGACCTTCCGCCTCGCGATGGATCAGGCACTCAGCAACGAGTTGCAAGGTGCCATGGCCGGCGACGATGTGTTCCGCGGTGTAAACGCAGCGCTGCTGTCGGGGTGGATCGGCACCGATCGCTCCGTCCGGGCGCTCACGCAGGAGGTGCAGAACGGGCCGGTCGCGATCCGCTTCGCCTCTGTGGCCGGTTTGAGCAACGCGTTCCGTGTCGCGGGCGTCGGGCCCGTGGCGTTCCAGGGCCAAGTGGGCAATCAGGCGGTCGATGCGCTGGCCGCAGTGCTCGAGTCTGCCGACAACCAGAGCATGCTCGACGCGACCGTGAAGGCGCTCATCGAGGCGATGGCGGTGCCCGAGTCGGCCATCGCCGGGTTCAGCGCCAGGTCGGGCGAGCGGCTGACCAAGGCCGTGGGCGAACGCCTGAACACCCTCCCCATCGACGACCAACTCGGTGATCGTCTGCCGCCGCTGTTGCGGGCGATGAACCAGATCCGCTCGGCCATCACGCAGCGCCGTGGGAACGTCGATCCAGCGTGGCGCGACGGCACCATGGAAATGTACGGCCGGGCCGCGGCCATGGGAGTTCGGTATGTCCGGGCACAGGGTGCGGGCAGCCTCGGCGCCGCCGACACCGACACCACCCGGAGCACGATCGAGACCACGCTGCAACTGGCCAGCACGATGCCGACGCTGTTCCAACTGAGTCGCAATGTTCAGGACCAGTTCAACGCCCTGACGCTGGCCGACCACTTCAAGGCCGCGCCGTCCAACGGCGGCAACCCGTACCTGCGGTCCACCAACGACCTCATCCGCCTGTTGGAGAGCGAGTTCGGCCTGCGGCGGGATCGGTTCAGCCTCTAGTCTTCAACGGTCTTGGCAGATTTCCGACGCGCCGGCTGGGCCGGGGCGCCGTACACTGCGCGATGCTCAAGATCCTCGCGCCCGTGATCCTGCTGGTGCTGGTCGTGGCGGTCACGTTGGTGACCGACCGGCCCATGCCACGCGCCGACTTCGCGTTCGTTAACCGCGGCGACGTGAACACGCTGGACCTCCAGAAGATGAGCTGGATGCAGGACCTGCGGGTGGCCCGCCTGCTCTTCCAGGGGCTGGTCGCCAACGACGTGTTCACGCACGACTACGCGATCATCCCCGCGATGGCCGAATCGTGGGAGCTCAGTGACGACGGGCTCGAATACACCTTTCACATCCGCGAAGACGCGAAGTGGAGCAACGGCGAACCCGTGAAGGCTGGCGACTTCATCTACAGTTGGCGGCGGGCCATCCTGCCCGACACGGCAGCCGACTACACGAAGCTCTTCCAACTCATCGAGGGCGCTTCGGAGTACGCCGACTGGCGCCAGGAACAACTCGACGCGTACGCGCAGCAGGATAAGAGCGGCCTGACGGACGCGCAGAAGCGCGAGCGGGCCGGGGCCTTGTGGGACGAAGCCCAGGCGAAGTTCGACGAGATGGTCGCGCTGCAGGCGGTCGATGATCGCACCCTGTGGGTCAAGCTCGAATTGCCCACTCCGTACTTCCTCGACCTGCTCGCCTTCGCGGTGTTCTACCCGGTGTATCCGCCGCTCGTTCGGCAGTACGAGAGCGTCGACCCTGAGACCGGCTTCGTGCAAGCCAAGACCGGATGGACCAAGCCGCCCGACCTCGTTGGCAACGGGCCCTACATCCTGACGAGTTGGCGGTTCAAACGCGACATGCGCTTCGAGCAGAACCCCCACTACTGGAACAGCGAGTCGCTCAACCTCGACACCATCAGCATCCCCTCCATCAACGACCCCAACGCGGCGGTGCTGGCGTACTCGTCGGGCGTGGTCGATTGGGTGAGCGATGTCACCCCGGCGTACCGGGCCGACATGCTCGTGGACAAGATGCGCTTCTACGAGGAGAACCGCGCGAAGTACGACGAACTCAAGGCCCAGGGCCTGGACCCCTTCGAGATCGACCGACGATTGCCCGACGACCCGCGCAAGGACATCCACGCCGTCACGGCCTTCGGGACCTACTGGTACAACTTCAACTGCCTGGATACATTGCCCGACGGCCGCGTGAACCCCTTCGCCGATGCGCGCGTGCGTCGGGCGTTCGCGATGACCGTCGACAAGCAGAGCCTCGTCGACGACGTGCAGCGGCTGGGCAACCCTGTCGCGCGCACGATCATCCCCAAGGGCTCCATCGGCGGGTACACCAGCCCCGAGGGGCTACGGTGCATCAGCGACGCGAAGACCGAGGCCGAGCGCCAGGAGATCATCGCCGAGGCGCGACAACTGCTGAAGGACGCCGGCTACGCGTCCCCTAGCGACGTGCCGACGGTCGAGATCCTGTTCAACAAGGACGGCGGGCACGACCTCATCGCCCAGGTGGTGCAGAAGAACTGGCAGGAGTACCTGGGCGTCAGCGTTCGCCTCGCCCAGAAGGAGATCAAGGTCTTCCGCGACGACCTCAAGAAGCAACGCTACATGGTCAGCCGGGCCGGCTGGTATGGCGACTACGGCGACCCGACGACGTTCCTGGACGTCAACCGCTTCGACGACGGCAACAACGACCGCAAGTACCACAACCCCAAGTACGAGGCGCTGCTCGACCAGGCCGCCGTCGAGCTCGACCCCGAGAAACGCATGGCCATGCTCAGCGAGGCCGAGCGGATCACGATGGACGAGGATCTTCCGATGATCCCGCTATTCCACTACATGAACGTGTACCTGTTCGACCCCGACAAGCTCAGCGGCCTGAACTCGCACCCGCGCACCGAGCAGAACATGTACCTCATCGATATCCTGGGCGACGGGAAGGGCAGCGACAAGCCCCTGATGATGCCGCCGCTGCTAACGACCTCGGCCCAATCGGACATCGATCCGCGTGGCATCGAGTCGGCGATCCTCGATCGCGACGAGCTGTTCGCGCTGCGGACAAGGCCATCCGAGACAGTCCCAAGCAAAACAAGCCCGGCCGAAGAAGGGGGCGAGTAGCCCATGCTCGGCCTCATCATCCACCGCCTGGTACAGCTCCCGATCATCGTGCTGGTGATCTACACGCTCACGCTCAGCCTGGCGTGGGCGATCCCGGGCAACCCACTCGAGAACCCAGAGGGCCGCCAGCCCAAGCCGGAAGTCATCGAGGCGATGAAGCGGCAGTACAACCTGGACAGCTTCCCGAACTTCTACTGGTCGTACCTCGCCAGCGCCACGGGCGTCAAGTACTTCAACGACTGGCGCAGCGGCGAGATCGAGGCCGAGCGCGAGCGGGCCGCGGCCGAGGGCCAGGCGCCGCCGAGGCGCTACGTGTTCGACTTCGGCCCCAGCCTCGAGTACGAGGACTGGACGGTCAACGAGATCGTTCGAGATTCCTTGCCGGTCTCGATCACGCTGGGGGCCATCGCCATCCTGATCGCGCTAGGCGTGGGCGTGCTGGCGGGCATCGTGGGTGCCGTTAAACCCAACTCGATGGTCGACTTGGGCACGCTCATGGTCGCGCTCATCGGCATCAGTTTGCCGAGCTTCGTCATCGGTACGGTGCTGCTGCTCATCTTCCCCGTGTGGCTGGGCATCGGCGACGTGGGGTCGAGCTCGGGCCCCATGGACATGCTGCTTCCGGCCGTCACGCTCAGCCTGCCGTTTGCCGCCTACATCGCCCGCCTCACGCGCATGGGCATGATCGACGCCCTGGCGACCGACTACGTGCGGACGGCCAGGGCCAAGGGCGTGAGCGAACGCGTCGTGCTGCTGCGACACGCCCTCAAGAACGCCTTCCTGCCCGTGCTCAGCTACCTGGGCCCGGCGGCCGCGCTGGCGATGACCGGCTCGTTCATCGTCGAGCGGGTGTTCAACGTGCCGGGCATGGGCCAGCATTTCGTCAACGGCGTGCAGAACAAGGATTTGTTCCTCATCATCGGCGTCGTGCTCGTGTTCGCGACGATGCTGGTGCTGTTCAACCTGGCGGTGGACGTGCTGTACCGGTGGGTGGATCCGCGGATAGGTTGAAGGGCAAGGCGGCCACGCGGACTTCCGGCGAGCCCACCTGGTAGCACGTGGTTTCCTTCACGACTCGCCTTGGTCCCCCGTGATTGCCACCACGCACCGGCATTTCTGGAAGCTTGGGCACCCGAAGAATGGCTTGCCCGCGTTGGAGCAGCAGCGTGCGCTTGAACTTGCTCTGCCGCTCGGCCTGCCGCAGCGGCGAATAGCCTGCCCGTGCCGCCCCGCGTCCACTCATCACCCCCACCGTCATCACGCACGGCGAGCGTGCCCGTCACGCTCTTGCTCTGGACGATGAAGGCCCCGGTCGCGCATGGCCACGCTCAAGCCCAACGTCGATCGAGCCACTCCGTCGCGCAAGCCCGAAGGGCGAGGCCCCGCTGGCGAAGCGACTAACCGACGATCACCGCCCCGCCCGCGTCGTAGGCCAGCTTGACCTTCGTCGGCGCCGCGCCGTGCTCGTCGAAGAGGGCCAGCTCGTTGTGCTTGCCCTTCTTCAGCCAGCTCGAGGGCACGACCATCGTCGTGTCGTTGCCGGTCGCCTTCTTGTCGGCGGTGGCGACGAAGTACCGACCGAGGTGCTGGCCGTTGATGTAGGCCTGGCCCTTGGTCATGCCCGACAGGTCGAGCATCAGCGGGTGCTCGGTGGCCTCGGGGCCGGGAGCCTCGAACGTGCTCTTCCACCAGGTGGGGCCGACCTGGGCCTTGAGGTTGGTCTTGGCCACCGGCTCGTAGGCGCTCGGAGCGGGCTTCTCCCACTTGGCGAAGGCCCAGTCGGCCTTGCCGCTGACCTCGTTGACGCCCTCGTCGATGTGCATGGCGGCCTTGATGGTCGCCAGCATCGCCTCGCCCTGCTCCATGGTCTGCGGGCCGACGACGCCGTCATCATGGAGAGCCAGATGCATGACGTTGACGCCGCGCTTGATCTCCTCGGGTTCGAGGCGCAAACCGGTAAAGCCCGCGTCGTCGAAGCAGGCGATGGGCTGGTCGTTGATCAGGAGCAGGCCGCGACCGAGTCCGCCGTCGATCGACAGGAACAGCGGGCTCTTGCGTCTATGAGTAAAACTCCAGACGAAGCGGAAGGGGGCCGTGTGGTCGTTCTGGTGCACCAGCCACATCGGGCTGCGGAAGGCGAGCAGGTCGGTGGGCGGGTGCTGCTCGACGATGGGGCCCTCGAGTTCGAGCGGCTCGACCTCGAACACGTGGCCGAAGACGCCCTTGCGCTCGCCGAAGAGGATGCCCGCGGCGGCGCGGCCGAGGTTCTCGGCCAGCACGACCATCGACGTGTCGGTCTTGGGCAGCCTGGCGTCGACCACGTCGCTGGCCCCCGGGCCGAACCCGGCGAGCCCGAGCGGCTTGCCCTCCATGAACACATGAAGCCGGTCGGCGGCCTCGGGGAAGGCGAGCTTGGCCTTGTCGCCGTTGAGCTTGCCGGTGATGCGGTACCAGCCGTAGCCCGAGGGGGCGCCCAGCGTGGCCAGGTCGGCGGGCCCGTCGATGCTGGCGTACTTGGCGCTCTCGCCGGTGCAGTACTCCTCGGTGTCGGCGGCCGACCAGTCGAGCGCGATGCGCTTGGGGGCCTTCTTGGTCGTCGGCTTCTTCTTGGTCGTCTTGCCTTCCGGCGCGGGCGGCTCGATGTCGTGGGTCTTGATCGCGCCGTCGGGCTCGACGCTCATGTAGGTCTTCGAGCCCGGCAGCGCGATGGGCGCGCCATCGGCGTTCAGACCCGCCAGGCCGAAGTAGGCCTTGCCGTCGTGCACGAAGCACTCGTCGACCTGCTGCTCGTTGCAGATGATGACCAGCACGCCCTCGTGCTCGAGGGCCTGGGGGCTCTTGCCGCGCGGGATCGTCACGTGCAGCGGCGAGCCGTTGACGCACACGATGCCCTCGCTGGCGGCGGGGCCGAAGGCCACGAGCATGGACCCCGAACTGGTCAGCACGCTGAGGTTGGTGTAGTCCAGCGTGTGCTTGCTGGTGAGCTTGATGTTGTGCAGCAGCCAGGCGACGCCCTGCTCACCCAGGTGCACCGGCAGCGGCGTGCCGTCGGCCATCAGCAGCGTGCAGCTGGCCTTGGTCCTGGTCGATCCGCCCGCGGCGAGGTCGAACACCAGGGCCACGCCGCCCTGCGAGCCGTTGAGCTGCACGATGGAGACCTGTCCCTTCGCGTCGCGCGGCGGCTCGCCCGGGTGGACGACCATGGGGCGCAGCTCGGGGTTGAGGTGCGCGAGCACACGCGCGAAGGAACTTGCGAACTGGCACGCCCGGCGGGCCACCAGCATCGCCGGCGTCGCGCGGCCGGCGGCGTCGACCAGGCCGCCGCGGTCGGTCGCGGCGTAGGAGTCCACCCGGTTGGCCAGCCGCCCGGCCGAGAAGCCCACGTGGTTGCCCGGCGCGAACCGCGCGAGCGTGAACTGGCCGGCGCCGGCGAGGATCTCGACGATGCGACGCAGCAGCGCCGGGCCGTCCTGCGGCTCGGGCTTGGTTCCCCAGATGGGCGGGTCGCCCACGGCCAGGTCGAGGACCAGGCGGGGCCGGTCGGGGCGGACCTCCGAGAGCTGGCGGAGCGAGGCCAGCAGGTCCTCGCTGCCCACCCAGCAGTCGATCTCGGCCTCTTCGCCCGCCCAGAGGTTGTTCGCGTTGATGATCGGCACGCTCAGGCCGGCCTCGCGGATGTAGCGGTACAACTCGCCGAGGTACTTGGGCGCCAGGTCGCTATCGCCGCAGGTCCACTGGTGCTCGTTCTGCACGAGCAGGATGGGCCCGCCCTTGCCTGCGGCGTTGATCTGCAGGTCGCGGATCTGATCGGCCACGGCGCTGATGTAGCGCGAGCACGCCTCGAGGAACGGCCCGCTGTCGGCGCGCAGCTCATGAGCGGGCAATTGCGTGAGCCACGTCGGCAGGCCGCCGAAGTCGTGGTCGTCGCCCAGCACCGGGCCCATCCGCAGGATGACGTACAGCCCGGCCTCGTGGGCCAGTTCGATGAATGCCCGCAGATCGGCGTCGCCCGTGAAGTCGAACTGACCGGGCAGCGGCTCGTGGTGGGACCACAAGAGCGGCACCATCACCGTGTTCAGCCCGGCCAGCTTTGCGGCGTGCAGGCGGTCGGCCCACTGGGCCCGCGGCGTGTGGGCGTAGGACACCGTGCCGCCGACGATCCAGATCCGCCGGCCATCGAGCATGAAACTGCGGCTGTCGAACGTGACTGTGGGCATGTTGTCTGGGCTCCCGACCGGCGACCGGCGTGTCGCTCCGCTCGGTGGGGGCCGCTTCGCCATCCAAACACCAAACAAAGCTCGGAAAATCGAATGAACCGAGATATTAGACCCCAAGAAAGCGAATGGCCAGTGCTCTGGGCGCATCCACGCAGGCTCACCGTCGCCACTGCGACAGCCCTGCCTGCCCCACCACCCTATCTGCAACCTCGCACGCCCCACGACGTACCATCGCCGCACATGCCCCAGAGCCGATCACGACACGCCCTGAACCTGACCTTTTCCAGCGCGGCCGCGCTGATGCTCCTGACCGGCTGCGGCGGCGGCATGGACGGCATCGACCGCCGCATCGACACCCTCGTGCTCGACCAGTCGGCCGTGCTGGGCGCCGACGCCGCGCCCGCAGACCGCCGCTTCCGCACGGGCCCGGTCGACGACGTCGACCGCAAGGCCCAACTCGAGAAGACCCCCGAGACGCGCAACCCCGACGCCAAGGACCTCTTCTACGTCCAGGCCGAGGCGGCCCGCCTCGAGGCCACGTCGGTCGAAGAACGCCTGAACGCCTACTACGCCGACTACGAGAGCGCGCTGGGCTCGCCCACCGAGGAGGGCTATGGCCTGCAGGGCGAAGAAGACCAAGAGCCACCGCCCCCGCCGCCTATCCCGGACGACGCCATCGTGCTCGACCTGTCCACCGTGCTGGCCCAGAGCCAACGCACGGGCCGCGAGTTCCTCGACGCCCAGGAAGACTACATCCTCTCGGCCATCGCGCTGCTGCGCGAACGGCACCTGTGGGGCCCACGGTTCTTCAACGACACGACCCTCCAGGTCGCCGGCCAGGGCGACGACGGCGCGTACGACAGCGCCGCCACGCTGATCAACGAGTTGCGCCTCACCCAGCGGCTGCCCAGCGGCGGCGACGTCGCGGCCCGATGGATCGTCAACGCCACCGAGCAATTGCGTTCGAGCGCGACCGAGGACTACCGCCAGTCGTCGCAACTGGTGCTCGAGGGCGACATCCCCCTGCTCCGCGGCGCGGGCTCGGTGGCGCGCGAGGACCTCATCCAGGCCGAGCGTGACCTGGTGTACGCCGCCCGCGACTTCGAGGACTTCCGCCGCAGCTTCGCGGTCGAGATCGCCAGCCAGTACTTCAGCCTGCTGCAGACCGCCGCGAGCATCCGCAACCAGCAGTTGCAGCTGCGCAACCTGCGAAACAATCTCGAACGCCAGCAGGCCCGCCGCGACGCGGGCGAGATCGCCGAATTCGAGCTCACGATCACCCGAAGCAGCGTCCTGGGGGCCAACAACCGCCTGCAGTCCGCGTTCGAGAATTACGTTGTCTCCTTGGACAATTTCAAGATCCGGTTGGGGCTCGACCCCACGCTGCCGGTCGCGATCGCTCCGCTGACCCTCCAGCTCAGCGATCCCGTCGCCACGCCCGTGGAGGCGGCCCAGCTCGCGTTGCTCTACAGGCTCGACCTCCAGACCACGCGCGACCGCGTACTCGACGCGCGCCGGGCGGTGGCCAACAGCCGCAATAACCTGCTGCCCGACCTGGACGCCTTCGCCGAGGTCGGCTTGCCCACCGATCCCGACGAGCGCGAGGGCGGCCTGGCCTTCGACCCCGACAGCATGCGCTACCTCGCCGGCATGCGGTTCAGCCTGCCGCTCGACCGCGAGACCGAACGCCTGGGCCTTCGCGCGAGCCAGATCGCCCTGGAACGCTCGGTGCGAAACTTCGAGCGCGCCAGGGACCAGGTCGTCGTCGACGCGCGCAGCCGCCTGCGCAGCATCGAGGTCGCACGCTTCCAGTACATCCTGGCCGAGCAGCAGGTCGAGATCAACGAGCGACGCCTGCTCGAGCAGGAGATCCGCGAGGACGAGATCACGCCACAGGAATTCGTCGATACCAACGCCGAACTGCTCGACGCACGCAATGCGCGCGATGCCGCCCTGACCGACCTGCGCGTGGCCATCCTGCGGTACCTCCGTGATACGGGCCAGCTCCGCATCGGCCGCAACGGCGAGATCATGCCCCTGCCGGGCATGGACATCACGACCGAGCCTTGACCAACGCGCGCCCGTCCCCCGATCGGCTCCACAGCGGCGGCGTGGTCGTCGTCGGCGGCGGTCTGGCCGGGCTCTCGGCCGCGATCGAACTGGCCATCCGCGAAATCCCCGTCACGGTCGTCGAGGCCAACCCCAGACTCGGCGGCATGCTCGGCTCCATCGAGGCCGCCGGCTACTCGTTCGACACCGGCCCCACCACCATCACGCGGCCCCGGGTGCTCACCGGCATCTTCGAACGCGCGGGCCGCGATGCCGCCGGCTACCTCGACCTCGCCAGGCTCGATCCCCAATCTCGGTGCTTCTTTGACGATGGTGTCGACCTCGATCTCCCCAGCGATCCGCAGCGCCTGGCGGCTGTCATGGGTGAAGGCTTCCATGACTTCCACCAATTCAGCCATCGCATCAGCAAGAGAGTTGACCACCCAAGCTTCAAGAATGCCCGGGCCCACCGCCTCCACAGCACCGCCATCGCAACCATAGAGAAGTTCGTCTCCGACCCGCGTGCCCGCCGCGTATGCGAGCATCTCCTGCATACCGCGGGCTCGGACCCATCCCGCGCCCCCGCCGCTCTGTGCCGCCTTGCCGCCACCCAACTCGACGAAGGCCTCTGGTACGCCAAGGGTGGCACGCACACGATCGCCCGCGCTCTCGAACGCCTTGCCAAAGAGCTTGGCATCCAGGCAGTCACCAGCCGACGCGTTACGAGGATCCTCGTCGAAGACGAACGCGCTGCCGGAGTACAGCTCGACGACGGCCGCGAGATAACCACCACCGCAGTCATCTCGTGCTGCGACGTGCGGCGCACATACGGCGAACTGCTTAAGGGCGTCGACGGCGCCGCACTCGAGTTGCGTCGCATCACGAGCCAGCACGAACCCTCGTGCAGCGCGTTCGTGCTCTACCTCGGCCTACGGAAGCAATACGACCACCTGGCCCTCTACAACGTCCTGTTCTCTCGCGATGGCCGGCAAGAACACGAAGACACCTTCCAAAAACTCGTCCCGGCCCGCGACCCCACGCTCCACGTCACGGCACCCTCGCGCAACGATGCCACGCGAACCCCAGAGGGCTGCGAAGCCCTCACCGTCCTCGCCTACACCCCCGCCCTCACAGGCAAGCACGAGTGGCTCCAGCACGGCGGCCGCCCGGGAAAGACGCTCACCCGCTACCGCACCATCATCCTCGAGAAACTCAAACGCCACGGCATGGCCGACATCGAGCACAACATCGCCGTCGAGCGGAGCCTCACACCGGCCCACTTCGAGCACCTCTACGGCGCCCCCGGCGGCTGCATCTACGGCTTTGCCTCCCATGGACGCCTCAGAGGCCTGACCAAGCCCGCGAACCGTTCCAGTCTCCTCCCAAACCTCTACCTCGCCGGCGGCAGCGTGACCCCCGGCCCCGGCGTGCCCTCCGTGCTCACCGGCGGATCCACGGCCGCCCGATCCCTTTGCGAAGGCTTTGGCGTCGTTTTATAGGACCATTAATCGGCCTATGACCCACAGAATGAGACAGACCGCCCGGGCGTTGGCTGTCCATTCCTCTGGGCGCTCCCGGGCCGCTTGGTCGATGTCAGAGCAAGCCCCATCGGGCCACAACCGGCCATCCACCAATCGGTACAATGCTGCGAGATGAAGCCCGAACCCCAGCCAAAACGCGTCCGCCCGCACTCGCTGGGCGAGGCCTTCCGGCTCACCCATGAGCGGTGGCTCAACCGGGCCATCAAGCACCCCCGCCGTTATCCCACGATCCCGTCGATCCGGGTCGATGCGGGCGGTTTTGACCAACTCACCGAGACACCCCTGGGCCGATCCTGGGCAGAACAGTGGTGGCATGACACGTTCCGGTCGATGGATGCCAATCAGGCCGACGCGGCCAACCCCTGAAGCAGTCCGCCCACTCCAAAGCCAACGGAGCCTCCATGGCCGAGAACCAAACCGCCACGCTCAGCCCGCGCTACTGGATCAAGCAGTTGGTCATCATCCTGGTGGTGGCCGCCCTCGGCGTGTGGGGGTTCATGGACGGCTTCGTCTGGTACCCGGCTCAGGCGGTCAAGTTCGCCCAGTGGAGCGAGTGGGAGTACCTCAGCTTCCTCGACAGCCCGCCGCCCGGGGCCTCGGCCGGCGCCAACCTCGGCGTCGCGAGCATCCCCGACCCGGTGGATGAGTACCAGCGTCTGGGCGAGCCCGACTTTGTTCGCAACCCGGCCACGCTCGACCAGGTGCGCGGCAACTGGCTGGACTCGCTGACCATCGTCAACCACCTCGACGCGCAGTACACGAAGTACCCGCGCGAGAACGAGACCGACGGTGCGGTGGGCTCGCCCTTCGAGCGGCTGGCGGCCCTGCGCGAGATCTGGGGCAACGTCGACCGAGCCAACGCCCCCAAACGTCGCAGCAAGCTCGACATTATGTTCCAATACCCGATCTTCGCGGTCGGTGCCGGACTCGCGCTCTACTTCGCCTACGGCCTCTTCCGCGCCGTCGGAACGCGGTATTCGTGGGATCCCGACGCGAAGCGCATCACCCTGCCCGGCGGCATCCAGGTCACGCCCGACCAGGTCGACGAGTTCGACAAGAGCCAGTGGCACAAGTTCTACGTCGTGCTCCACCTGGGCGAGAGCCACCCCACCCACGCCGGCAAGAGCATCAAGGTCGACCTCTACCGCCACCAGGGCGTCGAGGACTGGATCCTCGAGATGGAGCGCGAGCGATTCCCCGAGCAGGTCGAGGCCACGCCCGACGACGCGACCACCTCCGTCGAGGATGAGCCGAGCAGCGAGCCGAACGAAGAGGCCACCGAATCCGAACACAAGAGCGAACCCTGATCGACCCGCACACGCCGGAGCGCACGCATCTGGATCGCCTTCGCCATCGTGCTGACCCTGGCCGCCCTGATCGGGCCGGCCATTGTTTTGGTCAGCTTACCAGGGTTGTGGCTGCTCACGCTGACCACGCTGCTGGTGAACACAATCGGCGCGTGGACGGGCTACTGGCCCATGAAGGACTCCATCGTGTCGTGGTGGGTCTTCGCGTTCATCCTGGGCTGCACACTGATCTCGGACGTGGTCGATTGGACGGCCGGCGTCATGGGCGCCAAGCGGATGGGCGGCACGCGGCGGGCCATGATCGCGGCCTTTATCGGCGGGATCGTCGGGGCGATCGCCGGCACGGGCGTCCTGCCGATCGTGGGCACTGTGCTCGGCGGTGCCGTCGGCGCGGGCGTCGCCGCCATGCTCGTCCACCGCACAGGCCTTGACGAGACCTGGAAGCAATCGGCCAAAGTCGGGGCCGGGGCCTCGGCCGGCTGGTTCGCCGCCATCCTCGTCAAGCTCATCCTGGCCCTGGTGTGCGCCCTGTTGCTGATCATCGCCGCCTGGTCTACGTGGTAACCTAGAGAGAGAACCCGGAGAGAGATTCATGGCAGACACCGCCAAAGCACCCAAGACCGGCATCAAGCAGTTCGTGCTCGACACCAACGTGCTGCTGCACAACCCCAACGCCCTGTTCGTTTTCCAGGATAACAACGTCATCATCCCCTTCGCCGTCATCGAAGAACTCGACAAGCTCAAGCGGCAGGAAGACGACATCGGCCGCAACGCCCGCGAGGTCATCCGCCGACTCGACCGTCTCCGCGCCAAGGGCACGCTGACCCAGGGTGTGCGATGGGGCGACAGCAGCCCGCAAGCTGGCGCGGCCGCCTCGACCGCCAACGGTTCGACCGGCCTAATCCGCATCGCGATCTCCGACACGGACCGTCCCCACGCCATCGCCGAGGACACCAAGGACAACCGCATTATCGCCGTCGCATGGGAACTGCACGAGAAGGGCCACCGGGCCGTCTTTGTCTCCAAGGACCTCAACGCGCGCATCAAGAGTGACGCGATGGGCATCCCCACAGAGGACTTCCAGAACCAGAAGATCGACGCCGATCGCTTGTACACCGGCTATGTCACCGCGTCGGTCGAGGGCCACCTCATCGACCAGCTCTACGACGAGCGGATGCTGCCGCTCGAGCCCATCCACGCCGCACTCGCCGCCGACCACGACGACAGCGATCCCACGCTGCCCGCCGAGCCCGAAGAGATCCTGCCCAACGCGTTCGTCTTGCTCAAGGACGAGCAGGACGAGAACCACACAGGCCTCGCGCGACGCCTGGCCGACACCGAGCACCTCATCCCCATCACACCGCCGCGCAAGCCCATCTTCGGCCTGCTCGCCCGCAACGTGCAGCAGACGATGGCCCTCGACCTGCTGATGGATGATGAGATCCAGATGATCACGCTGCTGGGCAGCGCGGGCACGGGCAAAACGTTGCTCGCCCTCGCCGCCGGCATGGCCAAGGTTTTCCAGGAAGGCCGCTTCGATAAGTTGCTCGTCGCACGCCCCATCATGCCAATGGGCCGCGACATCGGCTTTTTGCCCGGCGATAAGGACGAGAAGCTCTTCGCGTGGATGCAGCCGATCTTCGACAACCTCGAGTACCTGCTCAGCACCCGCGGCGCGCACGGCCAGACCGCCGACAGCCACACCAACGAGCAGCGCATCGACAAGATGATCGCCGATGGCAAGCTCGTGCTCGAACCGCTCACCTACATCCGCGGCCGATCCATTCCGCATCAGTTCATGATCGTCGACGAAGCCCAGAACCTCACGCCGCACGAGGTCAAGACCATCGCCAGCCGCGTCGGCGAGGGCACCAAGCTCGTGCTTACCGGCGACATCGGCCAGATCGACAACCCCTACCTCGACAGCTCGTCGAACGGCCTGTCGTACGCGGTCGAGAAGATGAAGGGCCTCGGGCTCGTCGGCCACGTCATGCTGCAACGCAGCGAGCGCTCGCACCTGGCAAGCCTCGCCGCCGAACGGTTGTAGATCGACCCGTCAGGGTGTCTCGGGAACCATCTCGGTGACATCGACCTCGACCATTTTGCTCTTCACGCGCAGCACCATGATGCCGCCGGGCTCGAGCGTGCGATCGATGTCGACGGTGACGGGCTCTCCATCCTCGCCCGCGGTGTATGAGATCGACTCGACCTCGACAGGGCCCATGCCCTCGTATGCCGTGACTACAAACCCCGCGGAGATCACCGAACGAAGCGCGCCCACCGTCTGATCCGCAGGCACGCGAATTGACAGCACCGGATCGATCATCGAAGCGCCGCTGCCGTTGGCTATATCCAGTCGCACAGGCCCCTCGGTCCGAGACTGGAGCTTTGGATAGATCACCACCGCCGCTACGGCCAAAATGCCCAGAGCCACGATCAAGGTGACGACCTGGCGAAGCGCCCCAGGCTTCTTCTTTGCTTCGCTCTGCTTGGTTTCAGTCATGCTAATTTACTTCACTTCCAACTGGCGCTTCTGGCGGATGATCTCGCGGTCGATGATGTGCCGCCACTCCGCATCGGGCTCGTTCAACTCAGAACGCTCGAGCACCTCGAGCGTCGTGTCGTCGGCGTAGTGAACGCTCCGGCACGCGAGCGTCAGGCCCCGAACCGCCCGCTGATCTGAATCGTCGATGCGAACAGCCTTCAGGAACTCATCGATCGCCAACTTGGCGCGGCCCATCCGGTAGAACGTCACGCCCAAGTGATAGCTCGGGCGTGAATCGCTGGGCATCAGCACCTTCGCCCTCTCCAGCAACGCAACCGCGGCCGGTAGATTGTTCTGCTCCAGGTGCAGCACGCCCAGGTTCAGGTGGGCCGTCGCAAAACCAGGATCCAGTTGGATCGCGTTCTCGAGCAACCTTGCGGCCTCGCGAACGCGCTCCTCTTCGGACCGGTCGTTATCGTGGTACACCTCGTACGCCCGGTTTACGAGCGTTATCGCCTCACGCTTTTGCGCGGAGGTATCGGGCACCATCTGACCGAGGTCCTTCTTGAACTGCTCGGTGTCATTGGATTTGCATCCAACCGAGAACACTGCGAACGAAAGGATGGCAATCGCCAACACACGGTTGGTCATGAAGAAAACTCCGGCTTCACAAATTCGATGAGCAGACGCCACTGCGACCGCTGCGGCGTGAGCTCGAGGCGGGAGATCTCGACCCCCGGTACCATGCTCCGCACCTGCGCGACCCATCCGATCAAAGCTTCCAGGTCTCGACTCGTCACGTTCTCGTACCGATACACCTGCTCGATAATGCCTTCCTGACCGGCTGGGTTACGCTGGGTCTGCGACCTCAGCATTGGCACCGGCGTGAGCCCGACCGACTGTGCGGCCGAGTCGGCGCGCGTCGTGAAATTCGTCACGCGTTCAAAACGGTTGTCGCCCGCGGATTCGGCACCAAGGTGGGCCTCGAGCTTTGCCTTCTGTCTCAGCACCGTGGATGCCGTGCTGAGTTCACTCGATCGTTCCCGCTCAGCGCCAGCCAGCGCCGAACGTCCCACCATCATGAACACCAACCCTCCGAGCAGAACGAGAGCCCCGAGGATCAGGACGCCCTTAGGTTTGTTGCGCTGCGCCTGAGCCGCGGCTCGCGCCGCCAGTTCGCCCCGACTCACGGTGATCTCACTCTCGTTGTGCTCGCTCACGGCTGTCCTTCCTGTCGTTGCCAGACGCCGAGGAGCTTCACGGTGTATCGCGAACCCGTTCCTGTTGAACTCGTCGTCCAACGAAGCGGGCCGCTATTCATGTCCAGGTTGGTAAGCTGGGCATTGATCTCGCCGAGGATAGAGTCATCCTCGGTCGTGAGATTGACCGTAAACGTGGTCTGCGTCACCTCGATCTTGTCAAGTTCCGCACGCCCGCCCAATTCGAGGAGCAGGAACGAAACGGTCTCGAGCTCCTGAACAACAGGCCTGCCAGGCGACCGCTTCACTTCGCTGCTGCGCGTGGCCTGGTCGACCTCGCTATTGAGTTTGAGGATCGGCACCATGGCGCCGGTGATCTCGCCGGGCTTGCCGAGCATGTCCTCAACGCTCGCCATGTCGGCCAGGTAGTCCTGCTTCACCCGAGCAGCGTCGCTGCGCATGCCATCGACCTTGCTCTGCCAGCGAAACCCCATAGCCGCGAGCAAGAGCCCACCAGCCGCCAACGCAACACCGATGAGCTGGTACCCGCGCCGCATAGACCGTCCGGGCCGTGTCGCCAGCGAGGCCATCGCGTGCCCGGGCTCGAGATTGTCCTCGGCCAGCGAATCGGCCCGACGGAGCAGCGTCAGCACCGGGTCGTCCTGCACGTCGACGTCGAGCACCGCATCGGGCCACAGGTCCGAGATCGCCGAAGCCACCGAGGGCGCCGTCAGCGCGTCGGGGTCTCCCGTGGACTTCTCCCACGCCAACGGGCACGACATCACGAGGATGCGCCCCGGTGCCACACCCACCTGCGCGCTCCACGCCACCCAGTCGTTCACGAGTCGCGCGACGTCTTGCCGCGTCACGATCGGGCCGTCATCATGCAGCGACACCCGCTGCGAACCGGCCGCCAGCACGGCACCCTCGCGGCACCACGACCAGATCAACCGACCATCGGGTTGCACCAGCACACCGCCGCTGACCGTCGGGCTGTCGGCGACAACACGTGACGATGCGCCCGAGTCGTGCGAGTTTGGCCCAGCGACCAACCCCAGCACATGCCAGAGGCTGGTGACACCCGTGAATCCCACGCCCCTGGCATCGAGCGCATCGACTAGCAAACGCACGATCGCGTCGGGCGCAACCATCACGCCCACGCGCAAGCCCGTGGGCGAGTCGTACGCCGGCCCGAGCGGCTCGATCGCCGCTTCCATCGATGTGGGCCGGCTGCCAAGCGCATCGCTCTCTTCGGGCTCGTCATCAAGCCCGAAGTCATCCTCGAATTCGTCGAGCGCCGCCTCGCCGCCATGGCCGTACGCAGTGCGGACCGCGCCTGCTTCGGCGGTCGCCGCCTGCACCCACGCGCAATGGGCGCCAACCGTGTCCACCACGATCATGCCGAGCTTGTCACCGTCGACCGAGAGCCGGTTGGCGATCCACTCCGCGGCGGCCTTCGCATCCTCAACGGCGTCGGTGGCATACCGGCCGTCCACACGCGGGCTGGTCCAGTCCGCCTCGGCGTGCTGGCCGATCAGCCGGACCGCGCGGATGCGGTCGCCGCGATCGTCTCTCTCGATGAGGCAGACGCGTTCGCTCACCGATCGCCCTCTTGCTCTTGACGCTTCTGCTCGCTCCGAGAAGCCGGCACCCCGTTGCCATTGGCCTGGTTGCCGTTACCACCAGCCACACCGTTCCCGCTCGTGCCGTTGCCCTGGCTCCCCGAACCGGGGTTGCCGCCGCGGCGGCCGCCGGGCGTGCCCGGCCCGCGCGGATTGGCACCCGACGCGCGCTGGAACGTCGTCGGCCCGCCAGTTCGGGTGATGCCGCCTTCTTCGGAAGTTTCCATGTACACGTCCGTGCCCGGCTGCGTGACGATCTGGCCGCTCATCGGAGCCGCGCTGCTCGCGCTCATGTCGCTCACCATCAGGATCGGCTTGCCGACGGTCAGTTCCTTTTCCTGACCGTTATGCTTCACGCGAGCCCAACCAGGCTGGACTTCCAGAACCTCGACCGAGCCCGCTCGCTGGCCCTCGGCCAGCGCGGTCTGCGAGGCGCCCTCGCGTATGACGGCCATCATCGCGCCCGGCTGCCCGATCGCCGCAACCAGCACCACATCCTGCGGCGGGGGCTGAACCGGTTGGCCGGTACGCCCCGTGTCCCCACCAGGAGTCTTGATCTCGTCGAGTTCGTACACCGACGACAATCCGGACGCGATCAGGCTTGGCATGGGCTGGTACGCCGGCGTTGCTGCTGCCGATCCGGTCGCTGGTGCGATGATGGAAGGCGTCGGCTTCTCGGCGGGCGCTACCGAGCGATCGATCACGACCGCACCGAGCGCCATGCCCACGAACGCCACGCACGCGACCGCCGTCCCGATCTGGATCAGACGCTGCTTCTGGAGCGTGCCGGCTCGGCTGTGCTTGGTTGACATGAGCGATATCCCCTATCTGCCGCGGGAGCGGCCCAGAGTTTAGCGTCGGGCCACCGCTTGCGCGATGACCTCGGCCTCTTCCATACGCCGCCACAACAGGAACGGCCCGAGTGGCCTGAACTCGCCGCTCTCGGCCCGATGGCGGATCTCCCGCCCGTCCACGTGCACGATCGCCTCGTACATCGACCCGATGCGGCCGCGCCCGTCAAGGACGGTGATGCGGATCCGCCAGAGGTTGGGCTCGGCCACGAGCAATCGCTGCATCGTCCGCCGATCCTCCATCTCGGTCATGTACTCGGCGATGATTTGCCGCAGCCACTGCGTGCCCGGCTCGTCGGCGGCATCCTCACGCGCCAGCACGATGTCGCGGGCCATCGAGAGTGCCTGGCTCTCGCCGATCATCGGCGCGACCGCGGCCGCGAGAACCTCCTCGGGAGCGGAAGCGGCGCTGATGGCCGCCGGCCCGACGGTGCGCGTCCAGCGTTCCAGTTCCTCGGGATCGCCCGCCGCCATCACTATGGCGTCGTACGCCCCTTGGGCGAACGGCAACTCGTTCTCGGCCACACCATCGAAGTTCGAGAGCACTCTCCCCTGGGCGTCCTCGATGTCCAGCCGGATGGTTCGGCCGTCTTCCATGTTCAGGTCGAGGGCGTGGCCGCCCGACTTGGAAATCTCGTTCAAGCGTCGGCTGGCGCTCGTGAGCCACGAGCCGGCCACCTCGCGCACCCCGCGTTCCAGATGGCGGTCCTGCGTCCACCGCAACTGGCGGATGGTCGTCAGGGTCTGGTGGCCCTGACGCTCGAGCATGATGGCGATCGCCATCGTGGCGACCATCGACAGCAGCACCACGAGGGGTAACGCGAAACCGCTCGGGCCGAATTTGCGATGGGAACGCTTGGCGACCATCAGTTCTCGCTCCCGCTTCGTATCGCGCCGCCGCCGAGTTCGATCGTCTCCCCGCCACCCTCAACCTCGATAGCTTCTTCGCCCTCTTGGCCGGTCTCATCGCCCTCGTCCTCGGGATCGATGCCGACGGTCCACGCCAACTCGAAGAGCCAGGCGACCGTGACATTCTGAGCCGTAGTCAACTCGAGTTCGCCGTAGGCGGCCAGATCGAGTTCGCCCAGCACCGAGAACCGATCTCGCCATTCACCCTCCTTGAAGAACCGCCAGCGGGCCCACACGACGCTGTCCATGAGCATCACCGCGCCCTCGATGAGAGCGGGATCGAACTGCTCGGCCAGGATGGCCTCGGCGGCTTCGGTATCACCAGCAACGGGCAGCCACCACATGCTGTAGACGCGAGAGCCCAAGCTCGTGAGCCGACGCTCGTCCCGCAATACGAACGCCCCGCGGACGGCACCCTCCGAATCGACCGACGAGCCGATCTCGACGGGGGCCAATCCAAGCTCGGCGATGCGGTAACGTCGCTGCTCGTCGGCAAACGACGGGATCACGCAGGGCGCACTCAGCGCCAATTCGAGGCGCTGGGGAACCGTGGACTCGGGGGTGCCCAAGCCCTGCTCGCCGATGCGCACACGACGGGTCATCTCGTAGCCCTGCATTCTCGGATCGGGCTCGAGCAATAGGCGTGGACGGGCGACGTCAGGAATCTCTTCGACATCGCCAGTGGCATCGGCGAGTGCGCCGGGTTCTTCACCCTCGGCAAGCGCCCCGTCGGCCTGCTCGCGAGCCTCGCGCGCCGCGTCGGCTTCTTGCTGGTCCTGCCGAGACATCACCAGCAGCGAACCCATGGCCCGGTTGACCACGTGCTGGGTGCGCTGCAACTGCGTGCCTTCTTCGGCCCGCACGTCGGCAATCGCGTCGGCGCGCTCCATCGTGTGGAACATGCCCATGGCGGCGAAGAGGATGATCGTGCCCATGACGATCGCCATCATCAACTCGATCATCGTGAAGGCAGGGCGCGCTTGGGTGGCCATCAGTTGCCCCCCAACTCACCGCCCGGTGCCTGCGAGCCACCCGAACGGCTGGGCCCGCCGCCGGACATGAAGTCCCCGATGACATCCCCTCTCTCGATCTTTCGAGTGAGCGTATCGGGGTTGCGGTTGGCGAGTGGGTCGAGCATCCGCCGGACGACGATGCCGGGCGTACCCGCGCTAGGTGTGTAAGCCCCACCGCTGTCTTCGTGCAGCCACACGCTCACGGTCAGCTCTTGCAAACGCGCGAGCGACATCGGCGTGGACTCTTCCGTGGCGTTGGGGTCGTACACCTCGATGGGCGAAGCTTCGTACGTCCAACGGTAGAGATTACGGCCGTAGGCGATGGGCTGCCCGCCGCTGGGCATGTTGTCGGGATTGTCCAGGAACATAATCACGACGCGGTTGGCGACCTCGGCGGCGCCCGTGAAATATTCGGCCCGCTTCTGCTGCAAGACGAGGTAGTTCAGTACGCCGAAGACGCCCATCGACACGATGCCCAGCAGGGCCGACGCCAGCACGACCTCAATGAAGGTCATGCCCTTGCGGCGTGGTCCAAGTTGGGCGTGGCGAACAGGCATGGCTTACTGCACAGGTTCCTCGTTCATGGTCCAGACGTCGATGTCGTCGGCCGAGGGGTACACGCCATCTTCACCGAGGCTGATCAGCGTGAACGGACGGCCCTGCTCGCCGGGCGTGACGTACGCGAACTCTCGGTCCCACCCGTCCTTGGGCACGGTTTCGATGAAGTTGGGCGCCAGCTCGGCGAGCGAAGCCGGGTAGCGGTTGTTGACGCCCTGGAATTCCTGGATGGCGCGCTTGATGGTGGTCATGCTCGCCTTGGTGCCGGTCGTCCGGCCGCGCAACAGAGCCGGCCCGAATGCGACGGCGGCAACGCCCATGAGCACGCCGATGATCAGGATCACCAGCGTGAGTTCGAGCAGCGAGAAGCCGCGTCGAGCCCGGCGCTGGTTGTGATAACTTCTGTGGTTCATGTCTGTGTTTCCTCGCGCTCTCTTGTTGCATCACGTGATGCGCGTGTCGTGTATGGCTGTCGTTCTCGTGATTAGAAGTCCATATTGGCCGTTGCCGTAAACAGTGGCAGCATGATCGCCAGCACCATCGAGCCGATCATCAGGAACATGAAGATGATCAGCCCGGGCTCGAGCATGGCCAGCGTGCGGGCGCTGCGGCGCGAGACCTCTTCGGCCATGTCGTCGGCCAGCCCCTCGAAGGCTTGTTCCAGGTCGCCCGAACGCTCGGCCGCGATGAGCAGCTTGCGCACGGGCAATGGCAACGAGGTCACGTCCTCGATGAGTCGCGCGAGCGCGCCACCCTCGACCAGGCGGCGTTGCAGTGTTTGGAGCTCTTTGCGGAGTTTCGGGTGGCTCACCGTGCGGTAGCCCACCACGAGCGCATCGGCCAGCGTCACGCCCGAGCGGGTCATCGCGGCCATGACCGAGAAGAACCGGGTGGTTTCCTGGGCGAGCACGAGCTCTCTCATGCCTGGCAGGCGGCGCACGACGTTCCACACGGCGGCGAAGACGGCCTTGCGCAGCACGATCGTGAGGATGACCAGCGCGAGCACGCCCATGAAGAAAAGGCCGAGGTTGTCGCGGATGGTCTGCCCCGCCGTCATGAGCGCCACGGTGAACCAGGGCAGGTCGCTGCCCATGCTCGAGAGGCTCTTGCCGATCATCGGAACAATAAACGTGAGCATACCCCAGCCGGCCAGCACGCTGACGCCCAGCACGATGATGGGGTAGAACATGAGCGTGATGGCCTGGCTTCGCACCTTGACCTGACGCTCGGCGGTCTTGGCGATCTGGGCACACGCCCCGCCGAGGTCGCCCGTGCGCTCGGCCGCGCGATACACCGCGGATGTCACCGGGTCGACGATGCCCACGCGGGCGCAGGCGTCGGCGAACATCGCGCCGCCGGCCACCTGGGATCGGACACGGCGGATGCGATCGGTATGAGCAGCATCGACGGCCGAGGCGGTGACTTCCAGGGCCTCCACCAGCGGCACGCCGCGGGAGACGAGCTGGCCCAGCACCGCGTTGAACTGGGCCTGGTCCTTGAGGCCCATCTGACCCGAACTGCCGATCCAGGCCGGCAGGCGGCGAGACCAGACCAGCACGCGGCGCTCGCGGCCCAGGACCGAGGCCAGGGCCCGCTCGCTGGCCGCGCTGCGGACGCCCAGGCGCTTGCCGCCCTTGGGGCTGGAGGCCAGGAAGAGGTATGGGGTTGGTCCTTTGGCAGCTCTGGACATTCGTATTCCGTTCGTTCCCCTGATCGGTCGATGCGGGCCCGGAGCGATAACCCCGGCGTTGGCGTTGGGCGGCCCACACGAGAGTCTAGTTCGCTCTGGCCATGCCGCAAGCCCCTGGCGCGAGAGCGCCGGCGTATTGCGCGAGGCCGGTGTCCTGGGTGTCAGATTCTCCCCGGATTGATGGCAGCCGGGGGGTGAATCGCTCGTTCTCCGTCCGCCCACAGGGATGCCGGGCCGGCGGGGTTCCGTCAACGGCTGGGCGCGAGGGGGTCAGGTCGTGCGGCCTGGCATGCCCTTGAGGGATGCGGAGATGGCGGCCTCGTGCAGGGGCACGCTGGCCTCGTCCATGGCCTGCTTGGCTTTGGCGAAGGCTTCGGGGTCGACCGAACGCCAGTCTTCCTTGGCCTGGGCAGCAAGGTCTTGGACCATATTGACTGAAGCGTTGATTTGCTCTCGCAAGTCGGCGGGAAGTTGATCCGCCACGCGATCCATCGCCTCGGTGATCCACTTGATGTCGAGGTTGGCGTGGGCCACGAGGTCGACGATGCGGTGGCGGGTCATGTCGTCGCGGGCGTGCTCGATGGCGGCGGCCTCGATGGCGTTCACCTCGTCCCTGGTCAGCCCGTGGTTGGGGATGACCTGGAGCGTGGCGGTCTGTCCCGAGCGCTTCTCGATGGCCGAGACGTTGAGCACGCCGTTGGCGTCGACGAGGAACTCGACTTCGAGTTGCGGCACCCCGGCGGGCATGGGCGGGATGCCGCGGAGGTGGAAGGTGCCAAGCTCTCGGCAGTCCTCGGCCATCTCGCGCTCGCCCTGGAGGACTTTCAGCTCGATCGCGGTCTGGTTGTCGACGCTGGTCGAGAAGGTCTCCTTCGCACGCGCGGGGACGGTGCTGCCAGCAACCACGAGCTTGGCGACGGCGCCCCCCACCGTCTCGATGCCCAGGCTCAGCGGGATGGCGTCGAGCAGCAGGCTGTTGCGGCTGCGGCCGGCGAGCGTCGATGCCTGCACCGCCGCGCCGAGGGCGACGACGCGGTCGGGGTCGAGGGCCGTGTAAGGATCGAGCTGGAAGAAGTCGGCGACGGCCTTGCGCACGGCGGGCACGCGGGTGGAGCCGCCGACGAGGACGACGGCGTCGATGGTGTCGCCGCCCGGTTGCTTCGCAGCGGCGCGTTTGGCGCGCTGGCAGGCGGCGATGGAGCGGTCGAGCCAGGGCTTGACGAGGGCCTCGAACTCTTCGCGTGAGATCGTGCGGTCGTAGGTGCGGCCCTCGCCCAGGTCGATGGAGATCGCCGCAGTGGCCTCGTCGCTCAGGCGGTGCTTGACGTTCTGGGCGAAGGTCAACAGGGCCCGGCGGGTCTGGGGTGGGAGCGAGCCGAGGGCTTCGGCGAGTTTGTCGGGCAGGCCGAGGTTGAAGCGTTCGTTGGCCTCGGTCAGGAACATCGCGACCAGCGCGTGGTCGGCGTCGTCGCCGCCCAGGCGCGTGTCGCCATCGGTGGCGAGGACCTGGAAGATGGCGGGCGTCTCTGGCGTGGGGCCGGGCGTGATGCGGAGGATGGAGATGTCGAAGGTGCCGCCGCCCAGGTCGTAGACGGCGACCGTCGTGGGCTCGGCCTTGGCGCGTTGGGCCGAGCCGAGTCCATAAGCCAATGCCGCGGCGGTGGGCTCGCTGACGATGCGGACGACCTCGAGCCCGGCCAGCCGACCGGCGTCGCGGGTGGCCTGCCGCTGGGCGTCGTCGAAGTAGGCGGGCACGGTGACGACGGCCTTGTGCACCGGCGTGCCGAGGGCGTGCTCGGCCTTGTCCTTGATGGCGCGGAGGATCTGCGCGGAGACTTCTTGCGGCGTCAGCAGCGTCGCCGAGCCGTCGGGGGTTGGGATGGCCACGGCCGCCATCTCGCGCGGCCCCTGGACGATGCTGTACGGCAGATACGGCGCATCGCCCGCGGCGTCGGCCAAGCTACGCCCCATCAGCCGCTTCACGCTGGCGATGGTCGTCAGCGGGAACTCGACGGCCCGCTCGCGGGCGTCCAGGCCGACGATGGTGGTGAGGCTGCCGTCCTCTTGGGGCTCGTACCGCACCACGCTCGGCATGATGCCCCCCCCCACCAGGCCCGACCCCGAGGCGTTGTCGCCCAGGATGCGCGGGCCCGCGTCGTCGGCGTAGGCGGCCAGGGAGTTCGTCGTGCCCAGGTCGATGCCGATGATGGGCGAGTTGGGGTCTGCTGCGTTCGAGTCGGGATCAGGCATTGGCGGAGACTAGGGGTTGGCTCGCGGCCTTTGCGTCCAGCCTGGGGTCGTTGCCTATTCGCAGCCCGCGTCGAAGGCGTTCTGGAAGGCCAGGAAATCAAAGATCGTGAAGTCGCCGTCGCCGTCGAAGTCGGCGATGGGGTCCATCGCGTCGAAGAGGTTCTGGAAGGCCAGGAAGTCGAAGATGGTCAGTTCGCCGTCGGTGTCCAGATCGGCCGGGCACGCGCACCGGTTGAGCAGTACGCCGATGTTGCTGCTGCGGGCGAGGGTGACGGCCAGGTCGGGGCCGCCCTCGCCGTCCAGGTCGCCGACCGCGGCGGATCCGGTCCAGCCCCCCGCGTCGTAGACCACGCCGCGATCGAAGACGCCGCCGCCATCATTTAGCAGCGCGGTGACGCCCTGCCCAAGGTTCAGATCGGTGTTCGTCACGACGAGGTCGTTGTCGCCGTCGCGGTCCAGGTCGGCGATCG
>JAUHYE010000155.1 GCA_030426395.1 Phycisphaerae bacterium | reverse complement strand
GGTGGATGAGGGCAACTGGAGCGACTTCCGCACCCCCGGCGGCCCGATCCAGCCCAGTTCGGGCACCCTCTTTGGCACACTCTTCGGCTTCGGTGACATCACCCTCGACTTCACCGGCGTGGGCGGCGTCCTGGGCTTCGGTGGCATGGCCAGCGCCGCGGGCGTGGGCGATGACGTTCTGACCTTCTTCGACATGTCCGGCAACCAGATCGGCCAGGACACCATCGTCGGCGGCTTCGGCCCCGGCGACGGCTCGATGGTGGCCTTCAGCTACGTCTCGACCGTTCCCATCGGCTCGGTCAACCTGAATGGTCGCGAGACCGCCTACGACGACCTGACCTACACCACGGTCCCGGCTCCCGCCGGTCTGGCCGTCCTGGCTGGCCTGGGCGCCATCGCCAGCCGCCGCCGTCGCGCCTGATTGCGACCCGTTCGTCAGAATCTGCTTGATTCTTCAGGCCCCCGGGAAACCGGGGGCCTGTCTTTTTGTGCACTCGCGCCAAACCCTGAGGCTTCCCCTAAACTCGCCTCGTGGACACACTCCTGGACGCTCTGGCCAACTGGAAGCCCTTCAACGCGCTCGTGCTGGGCGACTTCATGCTCGACCAGCAGCTCTACGGCGATGCCGAGCGGCTGAGCGCCGACGCGCCAGTGCCGGTACTCCGCGTGACGCGCCAGGAGTCGATGTCGGGCGGTGCGGGCAATCTGGCCGAGGACTTAATTGCGCTCGGCGGTCGCGTGCGCGTGTTCGGCGTGACCGGCGAGGACGCCGAGGGGCAACTGCTCCGCCAGCACCTTGGCAAATCGGAGATCGATACGTCCGGGCTCATCGCCGACGCCGCGCGCCCGACGACTGTGAAACGCAACCTCATCGGCCTCGCGCAGCACCGCCACCCCCAGAAGATGTTCCGTGTGGACTTCGAGTCTCGCGACGCGCTGCCGGCCGAAGTCTCAAGGCGTGTGCTCTCGGCCCTGGAAGCGGCGCTGCCGGATGCGGACGTGCTGTGCCTGGAAGACTACGACAAGGGCGTGTGCGACGAGGCAACATGCCAAGCCGTGATTCAATTGGCTCGCGCGCACGGCGTGCCGTTGCTGGTCGATCCCGCGTCGCGCGATGACTTCGCGCGGTATCGTGGTTGCACGTCCATCACACCCAATCGCAGCGAAGCCGAGCGGGCGACCGGGCGTCGGCACGCGATGAACTCCGCTCAGCAACGCCAGGAATTGGCGCACGAACTCGCGCGGCAGCTCGACTGCGAGGCGGTGGTTCTGACGCTCGACCGCGATGGCGCTTTATTGCTCGAGCGAGACTCCGAACCACTGGCCGTGCCCACCGTGGCGCGCGAGGTGTACGACGTCACTGGCGCGGGCGACGTGATGCTGGCGGGCCTGGCGGCAGCGCGTGCGAACGATCTTTCGTGGCCCGATTCGGTCCGATTCGCCAACGCGGCGGCTGGGCTGGAGGTCCAGATCTTCGGCGTCAAGCCCATCCCGCTGGCCGACGTGCACCGCGAGTTGCTGCGGCAGGCGGGGCGTTTGACCGGCAAGCTTCGCACGCTCGAGGAGTTGTCCGACGAGGTTGCTTCTGTTCGCCGGCACGGCGGCAAGGTCGTGTTCACCAACGGATGCTTCGATGTGCTGCACGCCGGGCACGTCTCGCTGCTCGAGAAGAGCGCACGGCTAGGCGACTTCCTGGTCGTCGGATTGAACAGCGATGCCTCGGTGCGCCGGCTGAAGGGCGACGGACGGCCAGTGCACACCGCCGTGGATCGTGCGCGCGTGCTGGGTGCGCTCGAACCCGTCGGCGCGGTGGTGTTTTTCGAGGATGACACGCCCATCAAGCTCATCGAGGCGCTCAAGCCCGACGTGCTGGTGAAGGGCGCCGATTACGCGGGCAAAGAAGTCGTTGGCCAGCAAGTGGTCGAGGCCGCGGGCGGGCGCGTGGAACTCGTCGATCTTGTCGAGGGGCTGAGCACGACGCGGGCGTTATCGCAGCTCGGTGCCGGCGGGTGACGCCTCCCAAGGCGACCACCGCCGCGCGCGAGCATGTGGCGATCGTGCATCCCTGGGTGGCCGAGGCGATCCTGGCGGGCACGAAGACGATCGAGAGCCGGTTCTCGCGCGACAAGCGGCCGCCGTTCGGGCGCATCGCGAGGGGTGAGGATCTGTATTTCCGCGTCGCGGGCGGCGGGTACGCCGTTCGGGCGAGCATCAAGAAGGTGCAGTGCCTCGAAAATCTGACGCCCACGTTGGTCGCCGAGATCGAGAACGAGTACCGCGACGCGATCGGCGGGGATGACGCGTATTGGCAGGCCGCCCGACAGGCCCGGTGTGCCACGCTGGTGCATCTTGGCCGGTGCGAGGCGGTGTGCGAGGGGCCTTCCCTTGATCGCCAGCGGGGAGACCGCAGGGCCTGGTTCGTGCTGGGGTAGGGTCGGGGCCTTACACTCGCTCCCGATGGAAGCTCATGGGGCGGTGCAAAGTCTGGCGTTGGCCTTCGGTGCGGGGGCGTTGGTCACGCTCGTGAGCGATCGGCTCCGCCAGCCGCCGATCCTGTTCCTGCTGCTGATCGGCTTCGGGCTGGGTGTCGACGGGCTGGGTTTGGTCGATGGCGATGCCCTGGGCACGCCTGGCCTGCTGGCGATCGTGTCGGTGTCGGTGGGGCTCTTGGTGTTCGAGGGCGGCCTTGGGCTCGACCGGGAGACCATCGCGCGCGCACCGGGCGCGGTGCGGGGGCTGCTGACCATCGGCGTGATCGTGAGCTGGGTGCTGACGGCGCTGCTGGGGTATTACCTCGTAGGGCTGCCGATCGACCTTGCCATCCTCCTCGGCGCGATGCTGGTGGTGACCGGGCCGACGGTCATCCAGCCCATCCTGCGTCGCACGCCGCTAAGCCCGCGGTTGCACTCGGCGCTCATGACCGAGGGCATCCTGATCGATCCCATCGGCGTGGTGGCCGCGGTGTCGACGCTGGAGATCGTGCGGCTGGCCATCGAGCAGCCGGGGTCGGCCGACGCGGCGGCGATCGTCGGTCAGTTCCTGATTCCGGCGGTAACGGGCGTGGGGCTTGGCATCCTGTCTGGGTACGGCGCGGCCCAGGTGCTGCGGATGATCCGCCGGGAGCGCAAGGCCGACGCGCAGACGGTTGTGCTCGTGGGCCTGGCGGCGTGCATGGTGTCGTTCGGCCTTGCCGAAGCCGTGTCGAGCGAGGCGGGGCTTGTCGCCGCGACGCTGTGCGGCCTGGTGCTGGCCAACACGGCCAAGCCGAGCGCCGAGGAGATGCGCAGGTTCAAGGAAACGACGGCGGTGATGCTCGTGGGCGCGCTGTTCATCCTGCTCGCGTCGCGCGTGCAACTCGACCGGCTCATCAACGTTGGCTGGCAGGAGATCGCGTTTGTAGTGGGCATGGTGCTGGTGGTCAGGCCGCTGTCGGTGCTGGCCAGCACGTTCCGTACTGGGTTGAACTTCCGCGAGCGGCTGTACACGGCGCTCATCGCACCCAGAGGCATCGTGGCGATCTCGCTGGGTGCCATCGTGGCCATCGAGATGGGACGCACGGCCGCCGCCGTGGCGGAAAGCCGGCCCGAACTGCAGGCCGACGCGGAGCGGCTCGAGACGATGGTGATTTTGGTCATCGTCGTTACGGTAACGCTCGCGGGGCTGGCGGCTGGGCCATTGGCCACACTACTGCGCGTGCGCGCGGGGCGGCCCAATGGCGTGATCATCGTCGGCGGGCATCGGCTGGGGCGCGATCTGGCGGCGCATTTGCGGGCGCTCAGCGTGCCGGTGCGGCTGGTGGACACCAACGCGGCGAACATCGCGGCGGCCGCCAGCGAGGGCATCGGCACCAGCATGGGCAGCGCGACGGACATCCGCTGGATGGATCAGGAGGTCGCGTCGACGGGCTTCGGCAACGTGCTGGCCCTCTCGGACAACAACGAGGTGGACGGGGCCGTCTCGCAGTGGGCCTCCCAGCGGTTCGGCGTGCCGCACGTGTTGAGGTGGCGTCGCGACAAGCCGGTGCCCTCGCCCAAGGGTCAGCCGCAGCCGGGGACGGCCATGAAGTGGGGGCGGCCGATCCGGCACATGCTCTTCCAGATGGATGCCGGGCTGGCCCGCGTGGCAACGTGGGAAGAGGCGGGCGTGGGGGCGGTGGCCATCCTGGGCGTCGACGAGCAGGGCGAGGTCCACATGGTCGACGACGGCGACGTGGAGAAGGCCTTCCCCGATGGGCCGCCCGAGGGCATGCGGTTCGTGGGTGTCGAGATCGGACCGGCGAACAACAAGTCGGCGGGCAAAATCGAGGCCGACGGTGACGAGGCCGGTGAGGCGGCCGAAAAATCGGACTAGGGGATTGCCGGACAAACCCCGATTGTCTGACGATCCGGGGATTGCGGAAGGGCCCTGCGTGTTGACGCCCAGTGGGTTGGTCGATATCCTTGAGGCCGCTTGCGGGTGTAGCTCAGTGGTAGAGCGTCACGTTGCCAACGTGAATGTCGACGGTTCGAATCCGTTCACCCGCTTTCCAGTCTTGTGACCATCACGGCAAGCCGCTCCTAGTCGGGAGCGGCTTGTTGCATTGGGTCCGTCCGGAGCGCCCGGGATTCATCAAAGAAAAAGCCCGGGTGTGCGGCCCGGGCTTTGGTCGAATTCGCGGGTCTGGATTACTCGCAGCCGGCGTCGAACTCGTTCTGGAAGGCCAGGAAGTCGAAGATGCTCAGGCTGCCGTCGCCGTCGAAGTCGGCGCCCAGGTCGCCCGAATCGAACATGTTTTGGAAGCCCAGGAAGTCGAAGATGGTCAGGGCGCCGTCGCCGTCGATGTCGGCACGGCAAGCGTCTTGGAGGCTGACGGGGGTCTCGAAGTCGCTGTACAGGAAGTAGAAGCTGGCGTCGCGGAGCTCGCAGGCCTCGCCGAACACGTCATCGCCGAAGGTGAGGAAGCGGGTGTTGACGACGAAGACACCCTTGTCGCTGTCGTAATCAAAGTTAGCAAAGCTGGTGTCGGGCACGCCTGCCGAGCCGGGCAGGTCGCCGGCGATCTGGAGGCTGACGCTGCCGGTGGTCTTGTCCTTGCCGGGGACCTCGATCTCGTAGACGCCGGCTTCGACGCGGGTGACGGTGATGCCACTGCCGGCGATCACGTCGCCGGTGGCGCCGTCGACGTGGCCGCCGAAGAAGTTGCTGGCGCTATATGGCACGAACACGAAGCCGAAGCGGGACTGGCCGTCGATGGGACGGATGCTGCCACCGCTGCTGTCGATGATGTCGTCGCGACGCATGGCAAAGTTCCAGCCATCGGCGTCGGGCGCCAGGGCGATGAGGCTTGCGTCGTTGGTGTCGCCGGCGTAGCAGGTAAAGATCATGCCGTCAGCGGGCGTGACGATTGGCAGGTCGATGCGGCCGCTGGTCTGGCTGAAGGTGGGCTCCCAGGTGACAACGTCGGGGCTCAGGCCGTCGGTGGCGTAGTCGCCGCCCGAGCCGGAAATCCAGGCGGTGTCGCCGGTGCCTGCGGCCTGCTCGGAGCGGACCCAGCCGCCGAGCCAGCCCTGCTCGAAGGGGAACATGGTGGCGCTGAAATCGATGACGGCCTCGGTGGCGGTGCCCACCGAGAAGAAACCGAGATAGCCCGAGCCGTCGCCGTTGCGGTGGGTGCCGTCGATGGGGCTGTAGGCGCTGCCGCTACGGAAGCTATCGATCGCGAAGCCGGCGTGGGCGTAGAGCGTGCCGACGGGCAGGCCGAAGACGGTATTGTCGTTGTCGCGGCCGTTGTTGGCGATGGCGACAGTCATGACACCAATGAAGGGGTGGGCGGCCCAGGCGTAGGTCGGGGGGCCATCGTTGAGACGCAGGGGGCCTTCGCCGG
>JAUHYE010000025.1 GCA_030426395.1 Phycisphaerae bacterium | reverse complement strand
GGCGCACGACCTGGGATGTGGGGGGCGTGTTGTCGGGCGCAGCGGCCGTGTAATCCACTAACAACTGGGGTGTATTGCTGCCCGCCTGGCGCGAACGAAATGCGCGCTGGTGCTCCGAAGGCACCTCATTGCCCTGGACCAAGACCCCATCGTTGGGGTTGGAGCCATTGAACCAACTTTTTGCCAGGCCGGTAACATCCCACTCGTACCAGCCGGGCGAGCTTCCCACGTCGCTATACGTGGCGATGTCGCCCCAATCGGGGACTTCGCCGGAGGAAATACCCTTGACGCCGAGGTACTCGTAGGGCACGCCTTCGTGCACCCAGGTGGCGCCGTCTCCTCCGACGGTTCCGGTGCCAGGGAGGTAATCACCATCGGCGAGTGCCTTGATGTTCGCGGGCATGGTGCTGTTGGCGTCGGTGTAGATGATCACCGCCATGGTGAGGTTGCGCGCCTGGATCATCGCCGTCATCTCGGGCGGCGGGGGGGCGTCGTCCTGGGCTTGCAAGGGCACGGCGATGCAGAGCACCAACACCAGAACACGTGCGAGGCGGGGTAACGGCATGGCGGGTCCCTCCACGAGTTCCGTTCTGTACGCTGTGGCGATGTTCCTAGTTGCGGGTCTTCGCCAGTCGGGATCGCACCAGCGCCAGGTAGCGATCGGCGTATCGCTCGATCGAGAAGCGTTCGAGGGCTTCGGCCCGGGCCGTCGCACCCATCTCGGGCCAGCGGTCGCGATCGGCCAATGCCCGGCGGATGGTGGCCGCGAACGTCTGCACCGATGGATCGGGTGCCAGCCAGCCCGTCTTGCCGTCGGTGACCGTCTCGGCCGGCCCGCCGAGGGCGTGCGCGAGCACGGGGCTGCCCATCATCAGCGCTTCGATGACCGAGTGCCCGAACGCTTCGGCGTCGACGCGGGAGTTCACCGCGATGTCGGTCACCCCGTAGTACCGCTGCGGATCGTCGACGAAACCGGTAAGGATGACGCGATCGCTCGCGCCATGCCGTTCGGCAATCTCCCCGAGCCGCGCGGCCACGGGGCCGTCCGTTGGCCCGCCGACCACGAGCAAGCACAGCGGCGCGGGCGGATCCTCGATGCTCAGCATCGCCTCGAGGAAGGGGATCTGGCCCTTTTCCAGGTTTCCCAGCCGCCCGAAGATCGAGAAGGTGATCCAGGTACCGTCGATGCCCAGTTCTTTGCGCGTGACCTGATCGACGCGGGCCGGATCCCAGTGGTCGGGTTCGATAGCCAGGTGCAGCATCTCGACCTCGGCGGGCCCGGGCATGAGCGTGCGTGCGGTGTAGGCGCTGTTGGCGATCGGGAGCACGTTGAGACGCACGCACGCGCGGTGGTAGAGCTTCTTGTTCAGGCCGAACGGATAGCGTGTGCTGATCGGATCGGGCATCTGCCACATCGTCGGGCATCCCAGCTTGCGGCCGGCGTGGCCGGCGATGGAGACGTGCGAGGGGCGGCGGATGTGCAGCACGTCGACGCCGCGCCCCGACAGCACTTCGACGATGCGCTTGGAAAGCCGCCTTTGGAACTTCCACAGCGCGAGCGCCTGCTTGGGCTTGCTCAGGACGCCGCCGATGAGGTTCGGGGCTTTTCGGTCGCCCAGCACGATCACCTCGCGGCCGGCGAGGCGCAGGTCTTCGGTCAGCGGACCATCGAGGAATGACAGAACGATGGGCGTGTGGCCGCGCCTGGCGAGCGTGGCCGTGAGCGTGAGGATGCCGCGCCGAACGCCGTAACCCTCGTCGCCGTTGATCACCCACGCGAAGGTCAACGGTCGCTCGTTCGAAGGCTCGGGCATGGACGTGAGCTCCTGGCATATTCTGGCGGCAAACGCGGGCGTCGGAGGCCATCATAGCAAACGGGAATAGCGTCAAATCCTTCGATATCGAGCGACAACCGCTCAGCGAACTTGACTCGATTCCATATGGAAGCGTTCCGGTAGAGCCCTTGCTCGAAGTCCCAGGTTCGAGCCCACGACGCGCTCGTTCCCGCCGCTGGGGCTGTTAAGAAGTTGGCTCGCGCCGTCGGGGTCGCGCAGCACCATGGTGGTGGAGCCGCCGCCGTCGACGTTGATCGCATCGGATGCGCCGAGGTACGACATGATGGCCGCCGCCTCGGACAGACTCGCGCCCGTGCTGAAGGCGGGCTGCCGGCCGTCGATGGTGACGAGGTAGAGCGTGTTGTGGTCGTCGCTCAGACCGACGAGCGTGCGCGGGTGGCGGCTCGCCGAGAAATCGTCACGGCCGTCCTGCGACTCGCCGTTAAGAAGAACGGCGCGGCCTGCGATGGCATGGGTCGGTGTAAATGAGGCGATCTGCTCAAGAGAATCCTCGGGCAGCATGACGACGTCCATGCTTGAATCGTCGTACAACCCGGCCTCGAAGATGAAGAGGTCGCGCTGTCCAGTGTCGGTGTGCGGGCTGACCATCTCGCCCTGGGCGATCGACAGGCCGATCAGGTCCTTGGCCTCGCCGGCGACGCGGTTGCAGCACGGGCTGAAGAAGTGGGTGTTGATCGCCACGCTCAGGCCGTGCTCTTCGAGGAAGGCGCGGGTGGTCTGGCCGTTGGTGTCCAGGGGGGCCTCGGCGTTGCCGGGGGTGGTGGAGAGTTCGAGCCCCTCGGCACTGGTGTCGATGCGGAGGGCCTGGACAACCAGATACCGCGGCGTATCGGTCGCCAGTTCGGCGTGGTCGATGCCCTGGAAGATGGGCCGCCAGCGGGGCTCGCGGGGAAAGAAGGGCTGGGCCGGGGTGAACGTGGTTTGGCTTGCCTGCGGCGGCGCCTCGGCGGTGCTGGGCGGCGCCGTCGAGCACGCGACCAGTGGCAGGGCGAGTAGCAGGGCGAGATGAGCTGCGAGTTTGTGCATGGGGCCTCCGGTGCGTCCACAGGAATGTACCGCCGTAGGGGTGATCCGTCGCGTCGGGATTCCCGGTGTTCGTTCGGTGTTCGGGCGCGCTATCGTGCGGGTCCGGGTCGGCGAATCACCTACGGAACCCACGATTGAGCACGGAAGCAGCGAGCATGGCATCTTCGTCCAAGGCAGAGCGAAAGGGAGAGATCGAGCCCAAGCCCCCCCGCGGCGGGCGGAGGCGGCGCGGGGCCGTAGCGGCCGCGCCGGCGACGGTCGAGGGGCCGGCCATCCGCGTGAAGGGCGCCCGCGAGCACAACCTCAAGGGCATCGACGTCACCATCCCGCGCGACAAGCTGGTGGTCATCACCGGGCTCAGCGGCAGCGGCAAGAGCTCGCTGGCCTTCGACACGATCTTCGCCGAGGGGCAGCGCAAGTACATGGAGAGCCTGTCGGCCTACGCCCGGCAGTTCCTCGACCAGCTCAAGAAGCCCGACATCGACGAGATCGAGGGCATCCCCCCCACCATCGCCATCGAGCAGCGGAGCGCGGCCCACAACCCCAGGTCGACCGTCGCGACGACGACGGAGATTTATGACTATCTGCGCCTGCTGTTCGCGAGGTGCGGCACGCCGTACTCGTGGCGGCCGACCAAGACGAAGCGAGATGGCACCGTCACGGCCCGCAGTGGGAAGCAGATCAGCGCGACGAGCGCGACCCAGATCGTCGACGCGGTGCTCCGCTTCGGCGAGGACACGCGGCTGATGGTGATGGCCCCGGTGCTGCGCGGCAAGAAGGGTTTCCATCGGGACGTGCTCGAGCGGTTGCAGGGCATGGGCTGGCAGCGGGCCCGTGTGGACGGCAACGTCGTTGATCTGCGTGACGTGCTGAAAGAGCCCAGCGACAACCCGATGGGCCTGGAGCGGTACGCCAAGCACGACATCGACGCGGTGGTCGACCGCATCGTGATCCGCGAGGACGTGCGGCAGCGGCTGGCCGAGTCGATCGAGGCGGCGTTGCAGGTCGGCATGGGCTCGGTCGTGATCGCGGTCGAGGAGGGCGAGACATGGACGGACAACTCGTTCAGCGCGAAGCTGGCCGACCCGGATGATCCGTCGTACGCCCTGGACGAGCTCGAGCCTCGGGTGTTCAGTTTTAACTCACCGTTTGGCGCGTGTTCGACGTGCCTGGGTTTGGGTCACATTCTTGAGTTTGACGAAGAACTGGTCGCGCCCGATGGGGACCGGGGCATCCTCAACGGCGGCATTGCGCCGTGGAAGAAGAGCGGGCCGGGGGGGATGGTGTATCCCAAGCGGCTGCGGTGGTTCTGCCGGAAGTTCGGGGTGCCGCAGAGCGCGTCGCTGAACGACCTGGTCGACGAGGTGTACGACATCCTGATGCACGGGACGAGTCCCGATCAGGAGGAGATGTACAACGCGCACTGGGCGGGCGTGCTGGCGATGCTCCAGGACTGGTTCAACAAGACCGAGTCGAGCTGGGTGAAGGACCACCTGCACGGCTTCCAGAGCGAGCGCATCTGCCCGACGTGCTGCGGCGATCGGCTCCGCATCGAAGCGTTGCACGTGTGCGTCAAGAGCAGGCACAAGGCCGACATGGGGCGCGCCGGCTCGCCAACGGTGATCGGCCGGCCCAAGAGCGACGGCACTCTGCTGAATATCAGCGAGCTGAGTCGGCTGAACATCGACGATGCGATGGCGTTCGTCGAGGGGCTGGAACTGAGCGAGGAGGGCATGGCAATCGCCGAGCCCATCATGCGCGAGGTGGGGAATCGGCTGCGGTTCCTGCAGAGCGTGGGGCTCGATTACCTCTCGCTCGATCGGCGGACGGCGACGCTCTCGGGTGGCGAGGCCCAACGCATCAGGCTCGCCACGCAGGTGGGCAGCGGGCTGGTCGGCGCATGCTACGTGCTCGACGAGCCCACCATCGGCCTGCACCAGCGCGACAACGACCGGCTCATCCGCACGCTGCGGCACCTGACCGACATAGGCAACACGGTACTGGTCGTCGAGCACGACGAGGACATGATCCGCGCGGCCGACCACGTGCTGGACATTGGGCCTGGGCCGGGCGTGCACGGCGGTCGGGTCGTTGCCGAGGGCACGGTAGAGCAGGTGTGCGCCACGCCGGGCTCGCTGACGGGCGAGTACCTGTCGGGCAAGCGGACCATCGAGGTGCCCAAGCAGCGGCGCGCGATGGACTCGAAGAAGGCCGTCATAGTGAAGGGCGCCAAGGAGAACAACCTCAAGGGCATCGACGCGGCCTTCCCCGTCGGCGGCATCGTGTGCGTGACGGGCGTGTCGGGCAGCGGCAAGAGCACGCTGGTGAACGACATTCTGCTCAAGAGCCTGAAGAAGGAGATCACCGGCACGCGCGTGAAGCCGGGCCAGCACACCCGCGTCAACGGCATGCAGCGCATCGACCGGGTGATCGAGGTCGATCAGTCGCCGATCGGGCGCACGCCGCGGAGCAACCCCGCGACGTACACGGGGGTATTCGACGACATCCGCAAGGTGTTCGCCGCGACGCGCGAGGCCAAGATGCGCGGATACATGCCCGGGCGGTTCAGCTTCAACGTGCCCAGCGACCGCGTGGGCAAGGCCGGCGCGGGCGGGCGGTGCGAGGCGTGCCAGGGCCAGGGCGTGAAGAAGATCGAGATGCACTTTTTGCCCGACGTGTTCGTGCAGTGCGAGGTGTGCAAGGGCAAGCGGTACAACCGCGAAACGCTCGAGGTGCTCTACAAGGGCAAGAACATCGCCGACGTGCTGGCCATGACAATCGAGGACGCGTGCGGCTTCTTCGATGCGCACGGCAAGATCCTGCGGTTCGTCGAGTGCCTGCGTGACGTGGGACTGGGGTACCTCACGCTCGGCCAGCCCAGCACCACGCTGTCGGGCGGTGAGGCCCAGCGGGTGAAGCTGGCAACCGAACTGGGCAAGGGCACCCGCATCGACGGCACGCCCAGCACCGAGCACACGTTGTACGTGCTCGACGAGCCCACGACGGGCCTGCACTTCGAGGACATCAACCGCCTGGTGAGCGTCTTCGATCGCTTGGCCGACGCTGGCAACACGCTGGTGGTCATCGAGCACAACCTCGACGTCATCAAGCGTGCCGACTGGATCATCGACCTGGGCCCCGAGGGCGGCGACGGCGGCGGGACGATCGTGGCCGAGGGCTCCCCCGAGGACGTGGCGAAGGCGAAGGGGAGCCACACGGGGCGGTACCTGAAGGACATGCTGAAGTAGGTGGCCGCGGGGTCAGGCCGCGCCCATCGGCCCCTCGCGCAGCAGGTCGTCGATCTCGGGCAGCCAGCGGCGGGCCGTGGCGCAGTCGAACCTCGCGGGCAGGGTGGCGGGCATCGAGCCCTTGCCCAGGTGGCGGGTGAGCAGGCCCAGCAGGCGCTCGACGAGGCGGCTGGGGGCGAGGGCCCCGCCGCACCAGTAGTCGTGGTCGTGCCAACTCAGGGCGATGTCGTGGCTGGTGGACGTGCCGCGGGTGGTGACGGTGACCTCGTACAGCCAGCCGCGGCTGGTTGCCGTCTCGACGCCGACCTCGATGTTCTCCGCAGCCTGTGGCATGCCTTTCGGTATCCCTTGCGAATCTGTCAGCCCCGATCGCGACGGGCGAGGGGGCTTCTACCATCCTTGCGTCTGGCCGGGATCTATTCGTTGACCGCGGCCTTCCGGCTCCCTTGGCCTTCTATCGGGTGATTCCTCTTGGCATTCCTGCTCGAAACCATCCGCCTGGGCATCGCCAACCTCCGGCTGCACAAGCTGCGCAGCTTTCTGACGGCCCTGGGCATCATTTTGGGCGTGGCGGCCGTGATCTGTATGGTGTCCATCGGCGAGGGGAGCAAACAGGAGGCCCTGCGGCAGATCGAGCAGCTTGGCGCCCGCAACATCATCATCCGCAGCCAGCGGCCGCCCGAGGCCCAGCAGCAGCAGGGCCAGGAGCGGTCGTTCATGGTCAAGTACGGGCTGACCTGGAACGACCTGCGGATCATCGAGGACAACTTCTCGGACGATGCGCGGATCGTCGCCCTCAAGGAGATCGGCTCGGAGATCATCCGCGGGCCCATGAAGCGCACCAGCCAGGCCTACGGCGTCGACCCGCAGCTGGCCGAGGTGGCCAACCTCCGCATCAACCGGGGCCGCTACCTGACCGACGGCGACAACACCGAGCGGGCGATGGTGTGCGTGATCGGCTGGGAGGTGGCCCGCCAGTTCTTCCCGATCGAGGACCCCCTGGGCGCCACCATCCGCATCGACGAGAAGGCCATGCGCATCGTGGGCGTGCTCGAGCCCGTCGGCCTGGCGGGCGGCGCGGGCTCGGCGCTCGTGGGGCGGGACCTCAACCAGGACATCCACGTGCCCATCGAGACGGCCCGGTACGTCTTCGGCGACTCGGTCTTCCGCCGCACATCGGGCTCGTTCAACGCGGCCGAGGTGCACGTGAGCGAGCTGTACCTCACGGTGCCAGAGCGTGAGCAGGTGCTCGGGCTGGCCAGCCGCTTGCAGCGCGTGCTCGAGACCCGCCGCGACGGCATGACCGACGTGACCATGGTCGTGCCCTTCGAGTTGCTCGAGAACGCCGAGCGGGCGGCCCTGCGCGGCACGCTGATGCTCATGGCCATCGCGGGCATCAGCCTGCTGGTGGGCGGCATCGGCATCATGAACATCATGCTCGCGACCGTCACCGAACGCACGCGGGAGATCGGCATCCGCCGGGCGCTCGGTGCGACGAGGAAGCACATCGTCTGGCAGTTCCTGGTCGAGACCAGCGTCCTGAGCCTCATCGGCGGGCTCATCGGCGTGGCCATCGGCGTGGGGCTGAGCCTGCTGCTGGGTTGGGCGGTGCCGCTGCTGCCGAGCATGCCGGTGCTGGGCCGGTTCATCCCCGCCGACGCGAGCCTGCCGACGCAGCTGGCCTGGTGGTCGGTGGTCGTCGCGATGACCGTGGCGGTGCTGACCGGGCTGATCTTCGGCCTGTACCCCGCCCGCAAGGCGGCCCGGCAGGACCCCATCGTGGCCCTGCGGCACGACTAGGGCGCGGCCTGCGGCCGGGTGCGCGGCCGCGTTCGTTTCTATTTGCGCATTGTTCGGGAAAACGGCCCTCGGAGGCCGCCAGCACACCCCATCGGGCCCCAACGGTCGACCGTTTGCTCCATCCGGTCGACCATTCGCGCCATCCGGTCGACCGCACGCACGCGATGGTCGACCATTGTTCGGGTGCCGTCGACCGTCCGCGGCGGCGGGTCGACGGGGTATCGGGGCGCGTCGACCGCGGGCCCGGGGACGTCGACGGGTGGTGGGCGATGGGGTGTGCGCTCGAAAGAGGAAACACAACCGATCGAACCGGCTCGATCGGGTTCAGATCATCGGCCAGGGCCGCAGCATGATCGCCGGATCGTCCTTCAGGGACATCATCGGGTCTTCAACGATCATCGCGGTGGGGAACCAGCGTTCGTGTTCGGTATTGTAATAGAAGATGATCCTGACGCGCGACCGGTAGCCCTCGGCGAACTCGACGACCATGTCGAGCCAGAAGGATTGCGAGCCATGATCGAGCCCCTCGACTTGATCGCTCGTCAAGAAGCCGCCCTTGGGCGTTTGCACCATGCTCTTCTGCGCGAAGACGCTCGTCGAGTTCCATTCTTCGCGTTGCTCGAGCGCCAGCCCGCGACCGGCCGTGATGCTCGAACGCGCGACCCGCACGGGCGTCATGTTGCGGTGCCCGGGATGGTCCAGGAGATAGAAGAAGGCCTCTCGGGGCGACAACTCAGCGGTCGATTCGGGCAGCACCGCGGGCCGCACTTCCGTCCGCAGGAACTCGACGAACGGCTCGGCGTGCAGCGTGCGCGGCGCAACCAGCAGCCCATCGCGGAAGGGCTTGGATGATTTCCCGCAGAACGAACGCAGCACCGCGTCCAAACAAGCCCGCAGATCGTCCTGGGCGACGAGCGAGGGCGGCGATGCCACGTGCTCGCGCACGAGGGCCAGCAACGCCTCCCGATGCTCCCGGTCGTCACAGTCGAGCCACGTCGCGGTCTGGGCGTCCGCGGTTGCCTTGGGCGATTGAGTCTCTTGCCCGGTCGCCGCACATCCCACGGGCATGAGCAAGCACATGATCCCGAGTGCGGCGAGCGGGCAAGAAACGCCCCGGCAGCGCAATGTGGACATAACCATCTCCGTGTATTGAGCGTTCCCAGACCGGTTCGCGGTGTTCGTTACTCCACCGCTCTCGGCGTCTTCGGCGGCAGGGGCGCTGGGAACCGGCCACCGCTCTTCTTGAGCAGTTCCAATCGCAGCTTGAGGCGCTGGGCCTCGATGCGATCGTGCAGCAGGGTGAGCATGGCGGTGGGGTCGCGGGGCAGGTCGTCGTGGAGGATGGGGCGGCCGTAGTGGACGCCGATGGGGCCCTTGAAGAGCGTGGGCTTGCCCTGGCCGGGCGGGAAGGCGTCGAAGACGCCGTCGATGGCGACTGGGAGCACCGGGCAGCGGGCCTTGCGCACGATGAGGGCCATGCCGCGCTTCAGCGGCATGACGTGGCCGTCGCGCGTGCGCCGGCCCTCGGGGAAGAGCAGCACCGCGCCGCCCGCGCGCAGGCGGCCGATCACGGCCTCGAGGGCGGCCCGGTCGCCGCTGTCCTCCTTGATGGGGAAGGCGTTGAAGGCGCTGATGAAGCGGCCGAAGAGGGGGTTGGAGAACAGGCCCGCCCGTGCGAGGTAGTCCAGCGGGCGGCTGGTGATGCCCCCGCCGATGAGGGGCGGGTCGTAGTAGCTCTGGTGGTTGGCGACGACGAGCACCGGCCCGCGGTGCGGCACGCGCTCGGGGTGGAACCACTGGACGTCGTGCAGCGTGCGGAACCATGCCCGGGTGATGGGCTGGCCGATGCGGTAGGCCAGGCTGGCCCTGGGCGAGACGTAGCTCTGCCGCTCGTCGAAGAAGGGGCCGGTGTGCGGCTTGTCTTCCTCGTTCTCGGGCGAGTCCGAGACGGGGTTCTGTGGATCGCTCACGGGCTTGTCCGAATCGCTCACGCGACGCCGACGCGATCGAGCACGTCGCGCTCCAGGCGGTCGACCACGCCGTCGAAGCTCAGGTCGCTCGTGTCGACGGTGATGGCGTCCTTGGGGCACACCAGGGGGCCCTCGTCTCGATTCCGGTCCGACTCGTCGCGGCGGGCCAGGTCGTCCATCAGCTCGTCGGCCTCGACGGGGTAGCCCGCGGCCCGGAGCTGGTCGGCCCGGCGCTCGGCCCGGACCCTCAGGTCGGCGTCGAGGAAGAACTTGACCAGCGCATCGGGGAACACGACCGAGCCCTGGTCGCGGCCCTCGGTCACCAATCGAGGGTGCTGCTGGCCGATGAGGCGCTGCTTGCGCACCATGTGGCGGCGCAGCGGCGTGATGCCCGCGACGACCGAGACGGCCCTGGTCACGTCGGGCGTGCGGATGCGCTCGTTCATGGGCTCGAAGCGGTTGGTGGTCGGATTCAGGGCCATGATGGCGGGCGGGTCGGTCTGCCAATCGAAGTGCAGATCGGCCCGGGCGATGATCTCGACGAAGCGGTCGATGGCGGCCTCGTTGTCTGGACCATCCCGGTTGGCGATGGCGTCGATGAGGCCCTCGTCGATGGCGATGGCGGCGGCGGCGCGGTACATGGCGCCGGTGTCCAGCAGGTCCAGGCCCAGCCGTTCGGCCAGGGCCTGGGCCACGGTGCTCTTGCCGGTGCCCGCCGGCCCGTCGATGGTGACGATGATGTCCACGTCGCGAGGGATCACGCTGGGTCGCCTTCCGGGGCTGCCCTCGGGGGGCCTTCGGTCGCGCGTCGCCGGCACGACGACGGCCGCCGAGCGGAGGGTATCCCGCGGCGGGGTCATGCCTCGTCTCCGTCGTCGTCCCGGGGCTGGGCTTCTGGATCGGATGGGCCCTTGGCGGCCTTTTTGGTGGTCTTCTTCGAGGATTTCTTGCTCGTTTTCTTTGTCGTCTTCTTTTGGGGGGCCGCGGACTCGTCGCCCTCGGGCGCCTCCTTCGAGGCCTTCTTCGTCGTCTTCTTCCTGGTCACGACCCGCCTGGGGGCGTCGTCCTCGTCGTCGACGTCGCCGTCCTCAGACGCGTCGTCGTCGGTGTCGCTCTCGCCGCGGGTCGCGTCGTCCTCGTCGCCGTCGTCCTCCTCGTCCTCGTCGTCGCTCTCGTCGTTGAAGATCGCGTCGAGCAACGCGGCGGCGGCGGCGTCCATCTCCTCGTCGAACTCTTCCTCGTCGTGCACGAGGCTGAAGGGGCCGCCCTTGCCCTCCATCGCCAGCGAGAAGCCCTCGCGGCTGCGGCGCAGACCCATGCCTAGGTCGCCCGGGCCGCGGTAGTCCAGGCCCACGGCGCCGTCGTAGCCCACGGCGGCAATCGCCTCGACGGCCGCGGCCAGGTCGAAGCCCTCGTGCTCGACGATGGCCCGCTCGTCGTCCAACGCGCCATCCAATGCCTTGAAGCCCAGCGTCGAACCGAGCACGGCCGAGGCGTAGGGCGTGACCTTGCGCAGGTAGGCGGGCATGTCTTCGGCCCGGGCGGCGTCGGCGAAGTCGGGCATGGTGCCCACGCGGAAGCCGCCGACCTTCTTGAGCAACTCGGTCAGGCGTTCGGGCGAGGAGGTCAGGCCCTGGCTCTGGTTCTGGCTAGACCCCAGGGGCCCGGGCATGACGAGCAGGTTGATCTCCCGCTGCTCGGCCTCGGCCATGAGGGCCTTGAGCCGGTCGGACACGACGTCGAGCGCGTCGGGCGTGTCCGGGGCGTCGATGGCGACGCCCGCGGCGTTGCAGCCCAGCAGGCTGGCGGCGGCCATGACCCGGCGGATGCGCTCCTCGGCGGCGCTGCCATCAGCAGCGGCCAGCTTCTGGGGGTCTTCCTCGAAGAGCACCAGGCAGGAGCACCGGGCCCGGTCGGCGGCATCGCGCAAGCGGGCCAGGTCGTCGCGTGTGCGGCCGGCCAAGAGGTCGGCCGACAGCATGAGCCCGTGCAGGCCCAGTTGCTCGTGCGCGAAGCGCGGCAGGTCGGTCAGCGTCAGGCTGGCGTCCTTGCCCACGAGCATGGAGCGCAAGGAACGGGCGGCAAGGGCGAGCAGCATCGGGGCACTGTAGTCGCCCTGTCGCTGGGCATCCCCGTTCCTGATCCACAGGGGCCGTTTCCGGGGGTCTTGGTCTTGGGTGTCGTGGCCCATAGCATTGGCCCGATCGCCCCAGGCAGCCGGAGCCGGGCGCCAGCCGACCAATCCCGCGAAGGACAACCCGACCATGCCCGCTCCCGACGACCGCCGCTACAGCGACTCCCACGAATGGCACAAGCTCGAGGGCGACACCGTGGTGGTCGGGATCACCCAGTTCGCCGTCGACCAGCTCACCGACGTGACGTTCGTCGAGATGAAGCCCGCGGGCACGAGCCTGAGCAAGGGCGACGCCGTGGGCGAGGTCGAATCGGTCAAAACCACCAGCGACATCTACTGCCATGTCGACGGCGAGATCACCGAAGTGAACGAGGCGCTGGGGGACAACCCGGGCCTGATCAACGAGGACTGCTACGGCAAGGGCTGGCTGGTGAAGGTGAAGGCTAGCGACACGGGCCAGCTCGACTCGATGATGGACGCCGGCGCCTACGCCAGCAGCGGCGGGGCCTGAGCATCCCTCCGCAACCCGCCCAACCCATTGCCCAACAAGTGGCATGATCCGCTGCACCGGATTGCACAAGCGGTACAGCCTCGGTGAGCGCACGGTCCACGCGCTGCGCGGGCTCGACCTGACGCTCGACGAGCCGGGGTTTTTTGCGATCATGGGCCAGAGCGGCAGCGGCAAGAGCACGCTGCTGCACCTGCTGGCGGCGATGGACACGCCCGACGAGGGCGCCATCGAGGTCGCTGGGGTGCGCGTCGACCAGCTCAATGAGCGCGAGGCCAACGCGTACCGTCGGCAGACCATCGGCATCATCTTCCAGCAGTTCAATCTGATACCGACGCTCACGGCGCGCGAGAACGTGGAACTGCCCGGCTCGCTGGCGGGCAAGCCGGCGTCGGAACTGCGCGAGCGCTCGATGGCGTTGCTCGAACGGCTGGGCGTGGGCGACCGGGCCGAGCACCGGCCCGACGCGCTCAGCGGCGGGGAGCAGCAGCGGGTCGCGATCGCGCGGGCGCTCTTGTTCGCGCCAAAGGTCATCCTGGCCGACGAGCCGACGGGGGCGCTCGACTCGCAGTCGGGTGAGAAGCTGTGGAATCTGCTTGGTGAGGTCGCGAGCGAACAGGGGGCCACCGTGCTGATGGTGACCCACGAGCCCGCGGCGGCGGCGCACTGCCAGCGCGTGTACGTGCTGCGCGACGGCGTCATGGACGGGCACATCGAAACGGAGGGGCTCGATGCGGCCGGCGTGGCGGCTCGCTATCACCAGCGCGTGGCGCAGGCGGGCTAGGACCGCCCTGCTGACCTCGGCCGTCGCGCTGTCGGCGGCGCTCATCGCCGCTGTGGCGTGCGCGTTGTCGTCGGCCAACAACGCCGTCACCTCGCGCATGGACGCGACCTTCGGCACCGCCGAGGTACGCCTGGAGCCATCGGGCCGCGGCGGGATGATGCCCGACAGCACGCTCGCGGTCGTGCGCGCGTGGCCCGAGGTCGAGCTGGCCGCCCCGAGATTGTCGAAGGACCTGGCGCTCGAGGTCTCACGCGTGGTCTACACGCCGCGCGAGGACGATCCCGAAGGCCGGTATTACAAGCGCACCGCCAACTTCCGCGTCAACGCCATGGGCATCGGCATCGATCCTCAGGCCGAAACGGCGATGCGGCCGATCCGCATCATCGCCGGGCGGGCGCCGCAGGGTCCGGGCGAGGTGGTCATCGACGGGACGCTCGCCGGTCGGCTGACGTGGCAGGGCAGTTTGGAGCAGGTCCGCAAGATCGGCGTGTTCGATCGGGCCGAGCCGTTGATCGCCGAGGATGGCGAACCAGCGCTTCCCGGCCCGCCGACCAAAGCACCGACGAACGAAGAGGAAGCTGAGGCGTTCAACCAGCTCCAGGGCGTTCGCCTGGGCGACACCGTTACCGTGCGTCGGCTCTTCGGCTCGGAGGAACTCACCGTCGTCGGCATGAGCGAGCCCCCGCCCCTGGGCGGGCGGCCGCAGGCGTTCCTGACCCTCGACGCGCTGCGCGTGGCGCTCGGACAGGATGGCGCCGATGAACTCACGCAGGTCGATATGACGCTCAAGCCGGGGGTTGACCCCGAGGCGTTCGTCGAGACCCACCAGAGCGAAGCCCCCGAGGGCGCACTGCTCCAGACGACCGAGCGCATCACCAGCGGGCTTGATCGCAACATGCGAAGCAGCCAGTTCGGGCTGGCCATCGCCATCATGCTGGCGTTGCTCTCGGCGGCATTCATCATCGTGACAGGCCTCGGCGCGGGCGTCGTGGAGCGGCAACGCGAGCTGGGAATGCTGCGGTGCATCGGGGCGTCGCGAGGGCAGATCGCCCAGGCGCAGCTCGTCGAGGGGTTGCTCATCGGCGTGGTGGGCGCGTGCCTCGGCGTGCCGCTGGGCGTTGGCGTCGCGGCGGCGGGAGCCTGGTACTACCGGGAGGTGCTGCCGACCGGCCTGGCCACGCCTCCGGCGCTGCTCGCGCTGGCGTTCTTCGGCTCGATCGCCGCGGGACTCGGCGGCGCCGTGTGGCCCGCGCTGCGTGCAAGCCGCACGAGCCCGATGCGTGCGTTGGCCAGCCGGGCGGTTGTTCCGCAGCCGCGCGGGCTGGTCGTGCTGGCCGTGCTTGGGTGCGTGCTGCTGATGGTGCAGGCGTTGGTCGTCGGCTTGCCCGATGACGGCCAGGTCGTGTTCTGGGGCTACGTCACGCTCGGCCTGCCGTGCATGTTCATCGGGTACTTCCTGCTCGGCCCGCCGGTAGTGTACGTGCTGGCATCGTGGTGCGCCGGGCCGCTCTCGAAGCTACTTCGGCTGCCCGCAAATGTTGTGAAGCGCAGCGTGCGTTCGATGCCGTATCGGTTGGGATTCACCGCCGGCGCGCTGATGACCGGCTTGGCGTTGATGATCTCCAACTGGATCACCGGCGGCGCGATGCTGCGCGACTGGCTGGGGCAGATGGAGTTTTCCGACGCCTTCGTCAGCGGCATTCGCTTGAGCGAGGACAGCCGCGATACGCTGGATGACCTGCCGTTCGTTGATCGCACGTGCGCCATCACGCTGTTCCCCGTCGAGACCGACGCCTTCGGCATCCGCGCCTTGCAGACGTACCAGACGACCTTCGTCGCCTTCGAGCCCGAGCCGTTCTTTGCCATGAACAACCTCGTGTGGGTGCAGGGCGATCAGGAGACCGCCATCCGCCGCCTGAACGAGGGCGGCGGCGTGCTCGTGGCCCGCGAGTTCTACGTTGCGCAGGGCATCGGCGTGGGTGATACGTTTACCTGCCGGGTGCAGGGTGTGGAGCACGAGTTCGAGGTCGTCGGCGTCGTCGCCAGCCCGGGGCTCGAGATCGTCGGGCAGTACTTCAATGTGGGCGAGGACCTCGCGAGGCAGGCCGTGCACGCCGTGCTCGGCACGCGTCGAGACCTGATCGACAAGTTCGGCGTCAATGCGATCCACCTGATCCAGATCGATCTCGACGAAGAGATCGACGACGCGGTGGCCGTCGCCGAGATCCGCGATGCGCTCTTCGGCAGCGGCGTGCTGGATGCGGGCAGCGGGCGGCAGATCAAGCGCGAGATCGAATCGGTCGCCGGCACGACGCTGGCAGTCTTCGCCGCCGTGGCAATCATGGCGATGATGGTGGCCTGCTTCGGCGTGGCCAATCTCGTGGTCGCGGGCATCCACGCCAGGCGGTACGAGCTCGGCGTGCTGCGCGCCATCGGTGCTTCCCGCGGCGTCGTCGCGCGGTTAATCCTGGCCGAGGCGATCCTCATCGCCATCGGCGCCATCGTGCTGGGCAGCATGCTCGGCTTCCAAGCTGCGTGGGCGGGGCAGCGCATGTACGCGTTGCTGGTTGGCCTGTCGCTGTCGATTCGACCGCCGATCGGGCCCGTGGCGTTTAGCTGGGGCGTCACCCTGGTGCTGACGCTGCTAGCGGCCGCGCCGGCGGTCATCGCGCTGGGGCGGCGTAAGCCGCTAGAGCTACTAAGCGCTCGCGGAGGCTGACACAAAACCGCTTGTTCACAGAACCTTTGCGCAGCTCATGGCAAGCACGGGTAGCATCGTTCCCCACGGGGTATACGGAGCTGGTCGCAATGCGTAACGCTTGGATTTGTCTTCTTGCTTTCAATGTTGTGCTTCCCATCGTCGCGATCGCGCAGCCAACGTCGCAATCCGAAGTTCCAATTGTCGCCGATGCTCATCGCGTCGATCGCATCCTGCGAGCGTGGCGCGATGCGGATGACCCCACCGTGCTCGTGGTCGCGCATCGTGCGGCGCATCACGGACCGGGAGCGGGAGGACCAGAGAATTCGCTCCCCAGCATCGAGGCCGCCATCGCCATGGGCTGCGACATGATCGAGGTCGACGTGAGGAGAACCGCAGATGAGCACCTCGTGCTGATGCACGATTCGACGGTTGATCGCACGACCAATGGCACCGGTCGCGTGGATGCGATGACGCTGCAGCAAGTCCGCAAATTACGATTGCTCGATAAAGATGGCCAACCGACTGATCTGAGCGTGCCGACGCTTCGCGAGGCGCTTATCGCGTGTCATAGCAGGATCATGGTGAACCTCGACAAGGTGAGCGGCTACCTCGCCGAGTGCCTGTCGTTGGCGACTGAACTAAACATGCGCAACCATGTGGTGCTGAAGGCGAAGGTGGACGCCGAGGACGCCGAAAGATACCTTGGATCTCATGGCCTTGGCGATCTCGCCGATGGCCACTCGCAACACACGCCGAGCTTCATGCCCATCGTGGCATACAAGGTCGACGCACACACGGCGGACGTTTCACATGACCTGTCGTCATTGCGAGTGCTCGACCCCCCGGCCATTGAGGTGTGTTTCGATGGAGTTGGCGCGGGCGATCGACTGATCGCGCCTGTCGCTGAGCAACTCGAAGGCCACAGCCGTTTTTGGATGAACTCCCTCTGGGACTCGATCTCCGGCGGCCGGTCGGACGCCCAGGCCGTCGACGATCCGCACGCGGTCTGGGGATGGATGGTCGATCACGGCGTAACGGTGATCCAGACCGACGAGCCGCAGAGGCTGCTGGAGTACCTGCGATCGCGAGGGTTGCACTGGTAGCCCTATACTGGGGCAAGGGATAATTGGGAACGGGGTTGTTTCGCACGCTCAACGCGAAAGGACTGCCCCGATGACCGAGACAACGAATCAACCTGAAACCGGGAACGAGCAGCGGCACCAGCACCCCGGAAGCGGCTCGTACGTCCGCTTCTTCGCCATGATCGCCACGTCGATGGTGGTCATGTTCTGCCTGATGTACCTGCACTCATACCAGCTCATCGACCACGCGTGGTTCAGCGAGACGCGGCTGTTCATGACGCTCATCATGGGCGGGGGGATGGTCATCGTCATGCTGGCGTACATGCTTGGGATGTACCGGAGCACGGCGAAGAATCTCGCGACTCTCGGCGTAGGCGTCGTGCTGATTGCCGCGGGCATCTTCCTGGTGCGCAGCCAGATCACCGTGAGCGACACCGACTACATGGAGGGCATGATCCCCCACCACTCGATCGCCATCCTCACCAGTGAGCGTGCCCGCATCGAGGACCCGCGCGTACGCGAGTTGGCCGACGAGATCATCGAGGCCCAGCGACGCGAGATCAAAGAAATGGAGTGGCTCATCGCCGACATCCGCGAGCATGGCGTGGCGCAGAACCAAGGCGATGCCAACGCCCGGCCGGTGCCGGAATTCGACGCGTCGCCGGAATGAAAAGGCCGGCTGCGTGGCAACCGGCTCGCTTGAAATCGCTCGAAAGTGGCGAGGGAGGGACTCGAACCCTCGACCTCCGGGTTATGAATCCAGCGCTCTAGACCAGCTGAGCTACCTCGCCTGGAAATCCCGACCGTCCAAAACCAGCGGTGGGTCGGGATGATAGCGGGGCTGGCCCGCCGGTTCTGGCTCGATCGGCCTCAGCTTGTCCGGGGCTGGCCCTCGCCTCGCGGGGGGTCCGCCGGGCGGGCCGGCACCGGGTCCGGGCGGCCCACGTCGCCGGCGGGCGGCTCGTCGTGGAAGGAATCGCCCCGGTATTGCGTGCCCTTGGGGGCCTCGAGTTCGGGCGAGAAGGGCTTGGTTGGGTAGTCGGACCTGTCGCGGGCGGGGTCGACGTCGCGGGGATCGGGCTTGCGCGACTCTTCCTCGATCTCGTCGGTGATGCCCTTCACCCCGCGCTTGAACTCGATGATGGCCCGGCCCACGTTGCGGCCCACGTCGGGCAGGCGGCGGCCGAACAGCAGCACCGCCACGATCAGGATGGCCCCGATTTCCAGCGGGCCCAGGGGCCCGATGAGTGCCAGGGGAAGGGTCGAAATGGCGGGCATTGGCATGGCGGTCCTCGTGGTCAATCCAAGTCTATCGGCCCGCCCAAGTCAACTTTCGGGGCTCCGGACGCCGGCCTCCGTGATATCCTAACGCATTGAAAACAAGATACTTGCGTCGTCGGACGCCCTACAGCCCCAGCCGAACGAGCACGTCGTCGAGGATCCCCCGGGCCATCACCTCGTCGCCGGCGGGCTCGAGGGTGATGCCAAGGCCCACGGCCGAGGGGGTCAGGCCGGTGCGGACGACCACCCGCTTGTAGCCGCCAAGCGTGGTGCCGTCGGGCCCCTTGGCGGCCAGATAGCCGCGGTCGCGGGTCGCCTCGTCGGCCTCGATGGCGTAGCCGCGAGCCTGCAGGGCCTCGACGGCGGCGTAGTGGGCACCGGGCACGGTGACGGCGTCGGGCAGTTCGGCAGTGAGCGTCCGGCCTCGCCAGGTGGCGACGGTCCGGCTCTCGCCCTGGTATCGCTCGGAGGTCTGGCAGCCGGCGAGTAGGCAAGCCATTAGAGCGATGGCGGCGAGTTGTCGTCCTTTGGCAGCCATTTGGTCATGTCCAGATCGGCCGGGTCGAGGCTCAGGCCGGAATCTTTGAGCAGGTCGGCGAGGTCGCTGGGCAGGTCGTCGGCCTCCGGCGGGGCGGGCGGATCGGGCTCGGATGCGATGGGCTTGGGAGGCGGTGGCGGCGGTGGCGGCGGCCTGGTCTTGCCCTGGGCGCCCAGCAGGTCCTTGGGGATCTTGAGCCGCTCGTGGGCGTGGGGTCCCTTCGCCCGCTTCCTCGCGCGGTCGTCGTCCAGGCCCCGCCGCGCCGCCTCGGAGATGTCGGCCACCGGGCCGTTGCCGGGCGTGCGTTCCTCGCCGGGCTCGTCGCCGTAGCCGAAGAGAGCCATCCAATAGCCCACGGCGTACTCGTTGAGCGGCACTTGGGCGGCGAAGCCGGGCAGGGGCCTGGCCTTGGGCTTCTCGGCGTCGTGGACAAGGTGTCCCAGGAACGCCTCGCTGGTGATGCTCTGGGCCCGCCGCCGCCTGGCCGCGCGGACGAGGCGGCGGTCGGTCGAGACCACCAGCAACCGACGCGGCGCGCTGTCACGAGCGATCAGCAACTCGATCACGTCGTCGGCCTCGCGGTCGGCCCCGGCGTAGACCAGGTCGAGCCCGGCGATCTCCTTGCCCGAGGGCGCGGTGTTCACGGGCGTGAGCGATTCAGCAGCCCCACCACCATCACCCACGCCGGCCGACGCACGCGGCCCCACGCCATCGGACACCAGCACCGCCCGCCGCTTGCCGTAGCGGCTCGTCGAGATCAGCCGCGCCAGCCCCGGCACGTCGAGGCCGGCCATGTGCGGGGGCAGGACGCCGGTGACGTGGAGGACGTTGGATGTGTCGATGAGGAGCATGCGCGAGAGAGCGGGCTACGAGCCGCTTTCGAGCGCCGCGATCGCGCGTTCGACTTCGCCTCTGGTCTTCGTGACCGCCTCGCGGATCCGGGTCTCGTCGGCCGGCGCGACGCCGGCATCGCCGGCGAGTTGCCGGTCGAATGCCAGCGTGGCGTCGAGGCCATATGGGTCCTCGAGGTCAACCTTCTGCAACTCGGCCAGCACGCGCCCGCGCTGGTGGGCGTCGAAGTCGGGTGCGCAGTACACGGCGGCATCGGTGGCGAGATTCAGGACGGCGATTCCGACGAGCCACTCGATGACCGAGTCGGCCCCGGAGTCGGCGGTGTGCCGGGCCAGCCGGACGAGCCCCGCCACGCGGCGCGAGGCACGATCGCCGTCGCCGCTGGCCGCGAGTCGCCGGGCGTCGACGTTCAGCGTCCGCGCGAGCGCTCGAACCTTGCCCAGGTGCGGCAGCAGCGTCTCCATGTCGAAATCATCCGGAACGCCCCAGTCGCACGCCTCCATGCGCGTCGCGTAGGCGAGGCGGTCGATCATGCCGGCGTTGGCTTCGAGTTCCTGCACGAGTTCGGCGCTCGGCGCGCCCTCGACCATCGCGACGCGATCGAAGAACGGCTGGCCCATGGCCGCGTGCAGCGACAAGTACTCCTCGCCCGCGTCGCCGGGCACCGGCGGATCGGCCTGCGCGACCACCGGCGGCGCTTGTTCCCCGCAGGCGGCGAGCAGCGATGCGAGCAAGAGCGCGGACGTACAGATCCATCGGTGCATGGCGGGTCCCTTTCGGGGTGATGCTAGCCGGACGCGTCAGGCGATCTGCCCGCCGAGCACACGCCGCGCCTCGTCGGCCACGCGCTCGCGCCACCGCTCGTTGCCCAGTTCATGCAACAACTCGGACGGAACCCGCCCCACCACCTCCGACACCGCCGCGTCGAGCTGCTGGCCGCGTTTGCGCGCCTCGGCGTAGGGCACGTTCGTGAAGCTCACGAGGTTGTAGAGCGGCGTGGCCCGCTCGGGCATGTCTTGCCCAAGGGCCGCATGGATGGCCTGCTCGACCTTCTTGTGGTAGAGGAACCTCGCGTCGGCGACCTTCTCGCGCATCTCGGTGAAGTTGGCGATGGCCATGTCGGCGATGGCGTTGGCGTGCTCGACGCGCGACTGCCAGAAGGGGTCCATCACGCGCTCGATGTCGCCGCCGGCCTCTTCGATCATCTCCGAGAGGATGCGGCAATCCTCGAAGGCCGCGTTCATGCCCTGGCCGAAGAAGGGGACGATGGCGTGGGCCGCGTCGCCCAGAATGAGCGAGCGACCACGCCGCCAAGGCTCGCAGCGCACGGTGACCAAGCTGCTGGTGGGGTTCTTGCGGAAGTCCTCTTCGAGCGTGGGCATGAGCCAGCGCGTGTCGGGGTAGTGCCGGTTGAAGAACGCCCGCACGCCCGCGTCGTCGAGGGCTTCGACGGCGCGGAAGCCATGCCCCTTCCCGGAGGGATCGGCGAACGGCCAGAACAGCGTGCAGGTGAACGATTTATCCGGGTTCGGCAGCGCGATCATCATGGATGCGCCGCCGCCGCGGCCGGCCCAGATGTGCAGGCCCCTGGGATCCATCGCGTAGCCATTGTACTTCTCGGCAACACCATTGGGCAGATCGGGCAGATCGTCCGGCGCGGGGATGTGCAGCTCCTTGTAGCCCGCGTCGAGGTAGTGCTGCGAATAGTCGAAGCGGTCGGTCATCTGCATCGCGTGCCGCACGGCGCTGAAGGCGCCGTCGGCGCCAATGAGGACGCGGCCTTGTAATTCCACGTTGCCGTTTGGTGTGTCGAACGTGGCCCTGGCGTTGTCGAGGTCGACGCCCGTGCAGCGATGATCGAACAGCAATTTGACGCCGGGCGTCCGCTCCGCTGCATCTAATAAAGCAATATTCAGCCCGCCGCGCGAGACGCTCAGGATCGCGTCGGCCGGGTCCTGGCTGTAGGGCTGGAAGACGGTGCCCTCGCCCGTCGCGTCGGTCAGGCTCTCGGGGTGCATGATGCGGCCGGGCATGGGCAACGCGTCGGCCAGCACCTGGTCGGCGATGCCGGCGTCCTTGAGCGCCGTGATGCCCCGGACGGACAGGGCCAGATTGATCGACCGGCCGCCGACGTACCCCCTGGCCCTCGGATCGCCCCGCCGCTCGGCCACGACGACCGGGAAGCCCTGTTTGGCGAGCAGGACGGCCAGCAGCGAGCCGGCCAGGCCGGCGCCGACGAGGAGGATGGGGGCGGGATTCGGGGTCGCGTTCATCGGCCGATGGTAGGGATTGGCCGTCTCGAACCCGCCCTGAGAGCCTGGAAGCCCCGCACACGCCCCCGCCCAGACGGCCGGACCGCGTGCCCCGTGCTGGTTTCCCCCGCCAACCCCGCCCGGGCGAACGCCCCGGGCATGCGACCGCGTGTCCCGTTCAACGGGGCACGCGTCCCGTCGAGCGGGGCACGCGGTCCATTGGACGGGGCGAGCGGCCCGTTCGGGCGGGCGTTCGCCCCGGCGGGGTGGGCGGGCGGCCCGTGGTGGCGGGCGAAGGCGGATCGGAGGCCCGACCTGGCGAACCTATCACCCCAATTGTGGCAGGGAACCAGTGAGCGGATCGACCACCCATCGAGCGGTTCCGGTCAGCACTCCGCACCGAGCGATCGGCCAAGTTCTCTCAGACCGCCGACAAGACCGTTCTTGCCAGTGACATTCGTAAAGCCGAACGCGAAATTGCCGGTGCATCTTTCGAGTTCTTGCCACCAGTATGTGCTCTCGATGTCGGGAGCCGGCTCGAAGAGCGTGCCCGATGAACCCCGAACTTCAGCATGAAATCCACGTTCGTCGGAGTCTCGAACGCTGTCGATGAGGAACGTGCTGTGCAACATAAATCTCTTCTGCCCGGAGCCTTCGCCCAGAATCAGCCATACTCGCGCTCCGATCAGGTCCGTGTTCGCGGGCTTGTTCGTCAGGACGCGGAATGGCAACGTTGGCCACCCGCCCATCTTTTCAACGTTGTGGTACTGCACCCAGTGGTCCATGGACACTCCGCCTTCTCGAACATCACCGACTCATCTACGCAAAGGACCGACGCTCACAGCCGGTTTGACCGACCATATCGCGATCTAACCAATTCTATGAAAAGGCGACGGCCCCGAGGTCTCCCCCGCGGCCGTCATGTGGTCGCGTGCGGCCCGTGGGGGTGGGCGAGGGCGGATCGGAGGCCCGGTCGTTCGGATGCCGGCGATCAACCGTCGTGGCTGTCCGGAGCACTCCCCTTGGCGAGCGCCGCGAGGCAGCGGCGGGCGGCCGGGGGTGGGGCGTTGGCCAATCCGTCGATCCTGGCCAGGAGCCCGGCGGCGAGCAGCGGCACGTGCCCGTCGATGTTCGACTCGACGGCCTCGTCCATCGACGCCGGGGAGAGCACGGCCTCGCTCCGGGTCGAGGCGCCGCCCATGCACGCCAGGGCGAGCTCGATGAAGAAGCCGGTGTCGTCCAGCCCCTGCTCCCAACGCCCATCGAGCAGGGCGGTCAGGAACGCGGCGCTGGGCTCGGCCCAGTCGGGCAGGCCGCCGACCACGGCGGTCGCGATGACCAGCGGCATCTCGTTGTGGCCGAAGCCGCCGCCGTCGAAGCAGGAGAAGTGCGTCAGCAGGACCGAAGCGCAGAAGTGACGCACGTCGGCTTGCTTGGCGGTGCGCTTCTTCTTCGCTGAAAGATCGTCGGCACTCGCGATGTTTCGCAAGTGCAAGGCGACAGGCACGTCGAGCTCGTGCACGTCGCCGGCGAGATACCGGGTGACGCTCGCGCGGAACTCGTCGGTCGGGAAGTGGAGGTCGCCGATGGATGACGGGTGCGGCGATTCGAGACCGGCGAACCTGCCGAGATGGAGGGTCTTTGAGTAGAGGTCCTGCAACATGCTGAACGGGCAATCGCTCATCGCCACGAAGAGTACGGGATGCGAATGGCGACGGCCCCGAGGTCTCCCCCGGGGCCGTCATGTGGTCGCGTGCGGCCTGTAAGCCGAGTTCTGTCTCTGCCCTGGCGCGAACGGCCCTCCAAGGCAGATGACGGCCATTTCTCTGGCCACGCCGTTGCCGGCGTGATCGAGGCTTGCGCCTCAGCGGTCTACCCGCCGCCTGCCGCCCGGGCCGGGCGTCGATGGCGTTCACTCTCGTGCGCACCATCGCGACGGCTGCGTGACCTTGCACGCGGTGGGGTTTGCCGTGCCCCGGGTGTCGCCACTCGGGCGGTGCGCTCTTACCGCACCATTTCAACCTTACCTGATCCCGTGCAAGCACGGGCCATCGGCGGTGTGTTTTCTGTGGCACTGTCCCTCGCCGGCTCGCGACCTGAATCCCCCAAGAGCGAACCCGTGGGGGTCGAGTTCCGACGGGTGGGCGTTACCCACCACCGTTGCCCTGCCGTGCTCGGACTTTCCTCGAGTGCGAAGATTGCTCTACGCGCCCGCGACCGTCCGGCCGCACCACTCGTACCCCCTACTATACGCGCACCGCCGGAGCACCCGACTTTGGACGCCACCCTCGCCAACTCTCTGGCTATTTGGGCCACGCCCGAGCAAGCGCCGCTGCTGCGTGCGCTCGCGACCGAGCTCGGCGCGTCGATCGTCGCCGCCGCCTCGCCCGTGCGCGCCCACGGCACGACGCTGGCCGACGAACTCGGCGCGACATTCGCCGGCGACCTGCTCGACCTCTTGAACACCGACGCGAAGGCCGTGATCCTCGCGACCGCGTGCGAGGGCTACGGCGAGGCGCTGCCGCAGGCCGTCGCACGCGCGGCCGCCGAGGGGCGGCGCATCGCGACGCTCTCGCCACTGCCGATGCCGCCCAGCGACGCGGCCGAGCCGTGGCACACGCCGATGCAAGGCCGTGTGCCGACCGAGGCGGTGCGCTTCGGGCCCTTGCTGCGCCACAGCCCGGCCGTGCAGGAGGCGCAGGAGACGCTGGTCGCGTTCGGCGAGGTCCGCAGCGCGCTGTTCGCGGGCTTTCGAGACCCGACGATGGCCGGCCAGGGCGCCACGGGCGCGTTGCTCGTCGATGCATTGGACCTCCTGGTTGGCATGCTGGGCGAGGCCGAGCGCGTGGAAGCATCCCTGAATGGACCAAGCAAGCCGACGGCGAACCTGTCGCTGGGCTCGCTCACCGGCGACCTGACCGCCCACGCCCGCTTCGACAATGGCTCGTCGGCGGCCATCATGCTCAGCGACCGCGCGGGCGGCTGGCAACGCCGGGCCACGCTGCTGGGCGAGGCCGGCCGCCTCGAACTGGGCGACGACGGCCACCGCTGGATCGACCCCGCGGGCAAGATCATCGACAGCACCGAACGCCGGGCGCGCTCCCAAACAAACGATCATGACCGCGCCGCCATCGACGCGTTGGTCGCGTTCCTGTCACCCTTGCTCGACGGCCGCGCGACGCCGCCGCTGGACACCCAGCACCTGGGCCCGATGGCGGCGGCTGTGTTGCTGAGTGCGAGGACGGGGCAGGCGGAGAGCCCGAGTACGCTGCGGGCGATGGTCTAAGGTTCCCTGTTAGTCATTCCGGCTCGACGACGGCAGTTCGTCTTTGGTTGACGGGCGCACATACTCCTTGTCGCGAGGGTCACAGGCGCCAATCTGCTTGTAGTATTCACGTGCCTGATTCAGCGAAGGGCGATTCGCCCCACCTTCAAATGAAGGATCGGCGAACTGAATGGGATCATCCTCCCAGAAACACACCGGGCATATCTCATAGCCGCCATCGGGCGGCTCGCTGTACGTCAAGCAGCCACAACACGGACATGCGTAGCTGGTCATGGTCTAATCCACCCGCGTCAATCGCGCATACTCCAGGATCAGCGTCTTCACCCCGATCCCCGTGAACTCCACGCGCGCCCGCGCGCCGGGGCCCGTGCCGCAACTCAGCACCTTGCCCACGCCGAACTGGGGGTGGCGCACGCGTGAGCCGACCCTGAGGGCCGCCGTCTTGGGCTCGTCGTCGTCGCCCCAGGGGTCGAAGTCGGCGCCGCCTCCACCTCCGAAATCGCTGAAGTCGTCCGAGCGATCGCTGAAACTCACGTGGCTGGCGTCCTGATCGCCGATCTCGCTGAGGAATCGGCTGGGGATCGTGCGTTCGGGCACGCCGCGGACGGCGCGGACACGGGCGCTGGTGATGAGCAGCCGCTTCATGGCCCGCGTGATGCCGACGAACGCGAGGCGGCGTTCTTCTTCGAGCTCGGCCTCGCTCTCGCGGGCCCGGCTGTGCGGCAGGGTTCCCTCTTCGAGGCCGATCATCGCGACGGCGGGGAACTCGAGGCCCTTGCTGGCGTGCAGTGTCATGAGCGTCACCGCGCCGCCCGCCGCGTCGACGGCGTCCTGGTCGCTGACCAGTGCAACCGTCTCGAGCCACGCGCGGAGCATCGCCAGCAGCGGCGGCGCTTCGGCGTCGTTGCCCTGGCTCGCGCTCTCGGCATCGGTGAAGGCGAAGGGGTCGCCCGCGGGGTCGTACTCGCGCTCGAACTCTGCGGCGCCGGTGATGAGCTGGTCGAGGTTGTCCAGCCGGCTCTCGTCTTCCTCGCCGCCACTCTTGGCACGGCTCTGGTACATCGAACGCAGCCCACTATCGTCGATGACCCTCGCGACGAGGTCGGCCAGCGTCGCGCTGACCTCGGCGCCCATGAAGCTGCCGTGGCCGGTCCAGCCCTCGACCATCTGCACGAACTCCTTGCAGGAGTTGCCCGAGCGGCTGGATACCTCGGCGTGTCGCTCGGATTCGCGGAGCAAATCGAACAGTGGCACGCCCGCCATGTTCGCCGCGGCGTCGAGCTTGTTCAGGCTGGTCTTGCCGATGCCGCGCGTGGGTGTGTTGACGATGCGGAGCAGCGAGATGTTGTCGGCCGGGTTCGCCACGACGCGCAGGTAGGCGATCGTATTCTTGATTTCTTCTCTGTCATAGAAGGCGGTGCCGCGGGCGATGCGGTAGGGCACCGCGTGCGAGCGCATGGCGTCCTCGATGACGCGGCTCAGGGCGTTCGTGCGATAGAACACCGCCATGTCGCGCCACTCGAGGCCGTCCTCGGCCCTTGCCTTCAGCCAGTCGGCGACCAATTCCGCCTCGTGCCGCTCGTCCTGGCACAGCACGGCCTCCACTGGCTCGCCGCCGCTGCTGCTGGTGAATAGGTCCTTGTGCTTGCGGCGTTTGTTTTTCGTGATCAGCGTGTCGGCGGCCTTGAGGATCGGAGCGGTGCTGCGGAAGTTCTCGCCAAGGGGGATCACCTCGCAGGCCGGGTACTGCTGCTCGAACTCGAGGATGTTGCTGATGTCGGCCCCGCGCCAGCCGTAGATGGACTGGTCGGGGTCGCCCACGACGCAGAAGTTGGGGCCCGCCTCGCCGCGACCGTCCTTGCCGGCCTCGCCCGCGAGCAGCGCGGCGATCTCGAACTGGGCGCGGTTCGTATCCTGGTATTCGTCGATGAGCAGGTACTGCCAGCGTTCGCGGAGCTCGGCCCGGGCCGTGTCGCTCTTGCGCAGGAGCTTCGCCGTCAAGAGCAGGAGGTCATCGAAGTCCACCGCGCCCGCCGAGCGCATCGCCTGCTGGTAGGCCCCGTAGATGCGCGCGACCTGCTTGGTGTAGAAGTCCATCGCGCCCGCCGCATACGCGTCGGCGTCCCGCAGCTCGTTCTTGGCCCCGCTGATGGCGTTGAGCACGCTGCGCGGGGCCCAGTTGCTGCTGTCCATCCCCAGGTCCTTGATGGTCCGCTTCATGAGGGCCACCTGGTCGCTGGTGTCGTAGATGGTGAAGTCGGGCTTGAGGTGCGGCAGCGCCTCGTCGTCGGCGTAGCGCCGCAGCAGGCGGGCGCACAGGCTGTGGAACGTCGCGACCGTCAGCCCCCGCGTGCGGCGTGAGTCGGCCCCCTCGTGCCCCAGCAGCACCCCCACGCGCTCGCGCATCTCGGCGGCGGCCTTGTTGGTGAAGGTCAACGCCAGGATCGACCACGGCGGCACGCCCAAGCGAACGAGGTGCCCGATGCGCCGGGTGATGACCCGGGTCTTCCCGCTACCCGCCGCCGCCAGCACCAGCACGGGCCCCTCGGTGGCCAGCACGGCTCGACGCTGGTTGGCGGTGAGGTCGGCCAGCAGGGGGTCGCTCTCGGGGTCGAACGAGCGGGGGTCGTATGGGTCGTGGTCGTATTGGGAAGGATCGGGCGATTTCGTGCCATCCGTGGCGTGGGCGTGGTCCATCCCCCAGCGTACGTCCCCCGACGGGGGCCTTCAGTACCACCGCACCACATCCGAAAGCCCCGGCCGCTCCCGATCCTCCCGCGGCCCATCGGCCCGCCCGATATGCACGAAACCCGCCAGCCGCTGCCCCGGCTCGCAGCCGAGCTCTTCCAGCACGCGATCGTCGAAGGCGTACCACTCGGTCAGCCACACCGCCGCGTAGCCCAGCGCGTTCGCGGCGTGGATGAGGTTCATGCACGCCGCGCCGGCGGACAGCTCCTGCTCCCACGCGGGCACCTTGGGATGCTCGACCGGGCACGACACCACGGCCACCACCACCGGCGCGAAGCACAGCCGCCGGCGGGCCATCAGCTTCTGGTCCTCGATGGCCTCGGGGTTGTCGGCATCGAAGCACCGGCCGATGAACTCGCCCAACCGCTCGCGGCCCTCGCCGGCGATCACCACGAACCGCCAGGGGGTGAGCCGTCCGTGGTCGGGCACCCGGGCGGCGATGGTGAGCATCGTCTCGAGCTCGGTTTCGCCGGGGCCGGGGCCGTCGAAGTCCCGCAGCTTCGGCGAGCGGCGGGTGCGGAGGAGCTCGAGGGCGGGGTTGTCCGCGGCGTGGTCGGTCATGGCCCCCAGCCTACGCGCCCAGTTCCCCTCACCGCCGCCGCCGGCTGCCCGCGAATCCGAGCCCCATCCCGAGCGCCACGCCCACGCCCGGCGCGGGCACCACGACCACCGTGGCCCGCGCGTCGCCGATGACCAGGTCGATGACCGCCGCGCTGGTCTCGGACACGAAGAACTGGGTGCGGTCGATGTCGGTGGTCAGCGTCAGGTCGCGCGGGGTGAAGTCCGTCGTGCCGATGGTCGCGCTCCACACCGCGATGGGGTCGCTCGGATCGGCGAAGAGCCCCGCCAGCGGGAAGTGCAGCTGCCCGGGCAGGGCCCCGAGCACCGCCAGCCCGTCGGGGCTCACCATGCCGTCCCGGGTGCCCGGGTCGTCCAAGCCCGGCGCCCGCATCGGGTCCGACCACGCCGAGGCGCCCACCGGGCCGGCCGGATCGTCCATCAGGGCGTCAAAACGCACCGCCGCCAGGGCGTACAGGTCGTCGGGCACGGGCACCCACAGGGTCACCGTCGCGCTCGGCTGGCTGGGGCTCAGGTCGTTGCTGACCTCGAAGAACGCTCCCACCACCTGCCCGAACGCCGGCGCACCGAAAGCGGCGGCGGCCACGGCCGCCCCCGCCAGGACTGTCTTGCTGCTCATCGTCTTGTCTCCTGTGTCTCTGGACTCCTGCCCGAGCCTACGCCCCACCCGCACGCGAGCGTTTCTCGGACCGTGACCAGTGGCCCGCGGGACGGCACGGGGCCCCGCAGGGCCAGAATCGGCCCCCAGAGGCCGCCAGGACGGTTTTGGTGGTGCGAACCGAGCCCCGGTCGGCGGTGACCGGAGGGCAGTCAGCGCGGCGCTGGAGACGGGTGGCGGGGTTGCCATGCGTGCGTGCGGCGTCCACCCGACCCGGTGGGGGGCCCACCGTCGGAGCGATGCCACCCGGCCCGGGACCGCGGTGCCCGCCGCCGACAGCAACCCATCACCGGCGGCGTCGCCCTGCGACCACCGACAGCATCACGCCGAGAGCCACGGGGGCCGCCGGCGCGGGCACGACGACGATCGACCCCATGGCCTCCTCGAGGTCGGCCAGGGCAGAGCGTGAGGAGGACGAGTCGCGCCTGACGTAGACGTCAAAGCGGCTGGTGTCGGTCGCCAGGTCGATGGTCCGGGGCGTGAAGTCGAAGACCTCGATCTCCGCTTGCCAGAAGGCGATGGGGTTGGTGGGGTCGGCGTAGATGTCGCCCGGGAAGTTAAGCTGCCCGGCGACGATGCCCTCCACCACGCTGCCCCCACCGGTGCGGAACCCCGGCGAGGTGCCCGGCCCGGCCATCGGCGGCACGAGGTCGAGCGCGAACCAACTGCCCTCGCTGGCGACGACGCTGGTGCCGACGCCGGCCATCGCGTAGTCGCGCGCGTCGAAGCCCGCCCACAGCGTCACGACCGCGCTGGGCTGGTCGGGGCTGATGGCGTTGCTCACCTCGAAGAAGAGCCGCTCGCCGTCCGCCAGCGTGGGCGCCGCGACGCCCATGGCCAGGAGCGCGGCGGCGGAGATTGCGTTCGTTCGGAAAACCATGCTCGAATCCTCCCAACTCGCGGATCAGCAGCCCAGAGCGAAGACGTCCTGGAAACGCAGGAAGTCGAAGATCGTCAGCGCGCCATCGCCGTCGATGTCGGCGCGAAGGTCGCCCGCGTCGAACCAGTTCTGGAATTGCAGGTGGTCCAGCAGCGTCACCCGGCCGTCGCCGTCCAGGTCGGCGGCGCAGCCGGGCAGCGCGCCGTCCTGACCGATCGCCAGCATGGTGAGCGAGTACGCGCCGATGAGCGCGTCCAGGATGCCGTCGCCGGTGGCGTCGGTGAGTTGGGCCCGCTCGCTCCAGTAGCCGAAGCCGGCCGCGCGCTCGAACCGAGCGTCCGGACCCTGCCGCCACACCGTCAGCCCGGTCTGGCGCTGGCTGAGGGTGAAGTCCATCCGCCCATCGCCGTCAACGTCCAGCACGTCGATGTCGTAGATCGGGTCGTTGGTGGTGACGATCCGGCGGCGCGTCGAGGTGGGGAACAGCACGTCGCCGACGAGATCGATCGAGCGGCTCTGCACCAGCAGGACGGCGTCGCGATCGGCGCCCACGTCGATGGTGCGAACGCTGAGCCCAAGACGCAGCCCCAGGTCGAACGTCCCGATGCCGCCGAAGGCGCCCCCGCCAAGCCCGCGGAACACATAGAAGGGCGTCGTGCCAGTGCCGCTGTCGGCGGCGGCCACGACGATGTCCGCCACGCCGTCGCCGGTCACGTCGCCGATGTCCACGCTCGCGCCGCGGCGTGGCAGGAACAGCGTGGGGCCGATCGAAAGATTGCCCGCGCCGTCGTTGAACAACGGGTAGGCCCGATCGATCCCCGCCGTCACCACATCGAGGTTGCCGTCGCCGTCCAGGTCGCCGACGGCCGCCGCCCGCACGCCCCCGACCAGGCCGATGTGCGGCTCGAAGCCGCCCGTGCCGTCGGGACGCAGCAGCAGCAGCGTCGAGCCCACGAGGAGCACGTCATCCAGGCCGCTGCCCGGCCGAAGCCGCGCGGCGAGCGCTTCGTCGGCGAACGACCCGACGCCCACGCGCGTGGGGTCGGCGAAGGCGCCGCCGCCAAGGCCCGCGAGCAGGTACGAACCGTCATCGCTCACCAGCAGCACGTCCGGGACGCCGTCGCCGGTAAACTCGCCGGCGACCCGCGTGCGAGCGATGCCCCGGGCAAGAACCACGGGCATCACCAGCCCCGCGGGCGGCGCTTCGCCCGGCATGGCGATGGCCACGCGCGCGGGCTCCACGATCAGGAGCGCCGCGCCGCGCCCCATCACGCCGCCGGCCGCGAGCCCACCGCTGCCCGACGCCACTTGGCCGCCGGCCACCACCAGGCCGCCCTCGCCGGCCAGGCCCGTGGCGCTCAACGCGTCACCCGCGTACACCTCGACGCCCCCGGACACCGCCACGCCCAGGTCGAGCGGCCCGTCGCCGCCGAAGTCCGCCAGCACGACGGACATCGCCCCGCCGGAGCCGGCCGTCGCCACCAGCGGTCCCGCTGCCAGCTCGCCGCCGTCGTTGGTGAACAGCCGTGCTCCGGCGCGCTCGGCGACAATGACCTCGGCCAGGCCGTCGCCGTTCAGATCGCCCGCGGTGATGCCCGTCGGTCGGTCGACCATGCCGACCGACACGGCCTCGGCGAAAGCGCCGCCTTCGTTGAGGGCCACCGAGACATCCTTGCTCAACTCGTTGGCGGTGACCACGTCCAGGTCACCGTCGCCGTCGAGATCGATGACGGCCATCTCGACCGGCCGGGTGCCGACGCTGATGCGGACCACCGGCGCGAAACCGCCGCCGGGCAGGCCCGCGTGCAGGCCCACGAAGTAGTGGTCGTAGTTACATACCAGGAGGTCCAGGACGCCGTCGCCGGTCGCGTCGGCCAGGGCCGAGTCCACCGGCGTGCGGCCGGTGGTGATCGTCTCGACACGCTCGAAGCGGCCCCCGCCCAGCCCCGCATAGATCGTCAGCGTGCTGGCGGCCCCATCGGTGACCACCGCGTCCAGCCGGCCGTCGCCGGTGGCGTCCAGCAACTGGAGGCTCGTGGGGTCGCCCGTGATCGAGAGCTCGCTGACGGGCACGAAGCCGCCCGCACCATCGCCGCGATAGACCAGCAGCATGCCGGACTCCACGGGATCTCCGCCGGGGGTGCCCCAGGCCCCGCGGCGCGTGACGACCAGGTCGGCCAGGCCGTCGCCGCCCGGCCCGCCCCCAGGGCCGGACGCCACATCGCCCAAGGCCGCCGCGGTGAACCACGAGCCGGAAGCGATCGCGGTGTCGTCCTGGGCCACAATGGGTACGGGCAGGATGGAGCCACTCTGGGCGACCGCACCCAACGGAACGAATGCCATCGCGAACGCCGAAAGGACGAGCCTGGCCACGCAAGGCCGAAGCGAACACGCAGGCATAACGAACCCCCAGACGAGAGCTGGACCGCCCGGGTACGAATCCTCGGGCCTCCTGGCGCTTCGCAGGCGTGCGCACGGCGGTTTCTCGGACTTGATGAAAATCGGGGAAGTCGCCCCGCCAGCGCTGCGGTGACGGACCAGGGCACCGAGCACGCACGATCCTCGCGCCAACCCGCGGGCGGCACCATCACCGGCGCGACGGGCCTGCTCAAGCCCCGCGAGGCCCGGTACACCGGGGCGAACTGACGACCGGGTGTCATCAAGAGGTGGGGGTGCAGGCGGCACCCACGGACCGCGCGCAGCGTACGCCGGCTTGGGGGGCGCGCACCTCGGGCCGGGGGCGCGCACCTCGCTCCGGGGGGCGCGCACCCCGGAGCGTGCGCAGCGTCCTGCGGGCCATCGGGCGCGCCTGATGGGCCGTGCGCAGCGCCTTCGAGGCCATGGGACGCGCCTGGCGGACCATGCGCAGCGTCCTCGGGTCCGATCGGCGCGCCTTACAGACCGTGCGCAGTGCCTTGGGGGCCGAAAGGCGCGCCTTGCGGGCCGTGCGCAGCGCCTTCGGGTCCGTAAGGTGCGCCTTACGCACCGTGCGCAGGGGCGAAAACACCCCTCACGGCCTCTCAGAGCGGATTCTTTATCCGGACGCGCAAGAGTTGCGCTGGCCGTGGGGCGAGGCGGCGAGTGGTGGCAACGGGCGATGCGTCCGGGGGCTCACACCGTGATGCGGCGGAAGTACGCGGCCGCCGGCTCGCGCCGCAGGCCGCCATCGGCGAACCGCGCCACGTTACTCGACCTCCTGCCAGTCCGATCGGCTCACGCCCTCTTCCTCCCAGGCGGACAGCGCCGCTTCGATGGTCGCGTAGAAGTGGTCCCACGTGCACGGCAACTCGATGTCCTCGTACAGGTACACGTACGCGCCACCGTCGGCTTCTTCGAGCTCGAGCAAGCGAATGCCCTTGCGAACCTTGTCGGCGGGAAATTCATATCGAAGTTTCATGTGTATGTACGCGGAACAACAGTGTTCCGCCTCCCATCAAACCTTGATTTACGTTTGGCCGCACATGCATCCCGACCAACGACGCGACGTGCGCTCCGCACGGCGCAAGGGCGAAGCCCGGGGCCCCGCCGGCGAGGCGTCAAGACAAATCAGTCAAAGCGAAGAGCTTTGACCGGGTCCATCCACGCCGCCCGCGCCGCGGGCACCAGCGCGCCCACAACGCTCGCAATAATCCCGCCCGCCACGATGATCACGAACTTCATCGCGTCCAGGTCGGTGGGGATCGTCGTGAAGTAGTAGACGCTGGGGTCCCACACTTGGACGCCCAGGGCCTTGCCCATCCACCCGTGGATGGGGTTGATGTTCGTGACGATCAGCGCCGCCAGCCCCGCGCCCATGGCGCTGCCCACCAGGCCGATCGCCAGGCCGTAGCCCACCCACACCGCGGCGACGCCCGTGCCGCTCGCGCCGATGGCGCGCAGGACACCAATATCGCGCGTCTTCTCGCTGACCATCGCCCAGAAGATCGCCAGCACCAGGAACACGCTCGTCAGGCTCACCACGCCGAAGATGAACAAAACTAAGGTCGTCTCCTTCTGCACCGCGCCGATGAACATCGCGTTGCGCTGCTCGTAGGTCTGGATCGAGATCCTGGCAGCACTGGGCACCGCGCCGCGGTGGGCATCGGCGAAGTCGGCGTACACGGCCTTGGCGGCGGCCTCCAGCGCGTCGCCCTTCACGCCCGGGGCCGCGCGCACAAGCACGTCGGTCACGCGGGCGGGGCTCTCGCCGATGATCCCGTCTGCATCGGCCTACTCATCGAAGAAGTAGAAGAAGCGCGGGCGCGTGCCGAGCTCCTCCTTGAGGACGAACACCCGCTTGTTCTCCAGGACCCAGCGGATCTCGCTGTTGGGGTCGAGGAGGTTGCCGAAGACGCGGGCGCCGGTCGGGCACGCCTCGAGACACGCCGGCAGCTTCCCCTTGCGGGTGCGGTGCAGACAGAACGTGCAC
>JAUHYE010000024.1 GCA_030426395.1 Phycisphaerae bacterium | reverse complement strand
TGTTGATGGGCGAACCGTTGGCGGTGATGGTGAGCGTGCCCTGGGCCGTGTCATTGGAGCGCAGCGCGACGCGGAGGTTCGCGTTCTCGTCGATGCGCGCCGTCGCCGGTGCGAGGAGTTGCTCGACGATGACCTCGTTCTGGTAGCTATACCGAAGGGGAAGAACGTCGATAGGAACGCCCTGGGCACGGGCAGAACGAGCCTCGGCCAGCAGGTCGCCTGTCGTCTCGTTGCCATCGCTCATCAGCACGACGCGATAGGCGGCGTCGGTGGGGCGGACAGCCAGAGCCAGACGGAGTGCCTCGGCGAGGTTGGTCTGATCGGTGCGGCCCGTGAACGCTCGGTCGGCCTCGGGCAGCATCGTTCGCGGCAGATTCTCAATGATCGCCTCGCCCGCGACCGCAACGGTGCCGATGCGGTCGGCCGGCTCCTTGCCCTGCTCGGCCGATTCGCGCACGAACTGGCGGGCCCGCTCCTGCACTGTCGTTGGCACCGAGCGGCTGAGGTCGACCACCACAGTGACCGCCATGTCCTCGGCGGTGTCGCGCATCGACGGGCGGGCGAGCGCACTCACAAGCATGGTCAGCACGAGCAGCCGCACGACCAAAGCCGCGCGGCGGCTGGCGGTCGCCATGCCCGAGAGGCTCTTGCGGCCGATGAGCACGGCCAGAGGCACGAGGATCGCCAGGAGCCAGAACCAATGAGGCTGGGCGAACTCGATCGGTCCGAGGCGGACGACGGCCAGCAGATTCAACATTGCCAGCCCTCGATCGCCGGCGCGCCTGGAGGTGTTCGGATGGCGCGCACGGGCCGGTGGGGCATCGGGTTCTGTGGCCTCGGGAAGTTGGGCAGGCGATCAGAAATGAGTATTTCGACCGATCCTACCGGGAACGACCTGTTCGAGTTCTAGGGATTGTTCGATTTACGGTTGCAGGCGGTTTTGCGGTTTTGGACCCAATGTGCCAAACAAAATCCGATTTTATGCGTGGCATGCTAGAAAATTGCTTGAAACGACCCCCCTCTGTCGGGTATATGTGGGAGCGATGGGTGCGGCAAAGTTGTGTTGCGTCCCGATTTCGCACATTGGGGAGTCCCCCCAAAGAAGAGACAGAGGGGTATTCGTATGAAGAAGTTCGTGTTTGCTTCCATGCTCGCGGTTCCCGCCTTGGCCATGGCCCAGGCGACGGCCGTCGGTCCGTTCACCGGCGATTTCTCGGAGACCTACGACGACAAGGCGTCGGCAGGTGCTGGCAACCCGCTGGCCATCTTCGATGGCAACGGCAACGTGTGGGCCGGTCCTTCGGGCACCTTGCTCATCAGTGGTAGCTGGGGCTTCCGCTGCTCGATCGGGCCGCACGCCGGCAGCCGTTTTGCCGGCTCGGCCTCGCAGCCTGCCGAGTACTTCTTTGACGAGGGCGTCGGCACGTTCGGTGGCTACTGGGGCTCGAACGCCGACACCAGCGGCGTTGACGCCACCATCCGCTTCTACGACATCGACGACAACCTGATCGACGAAGCCGTGGTCACCATCGATCCGGACTGCGCCTGGGCTTGGAGTGGCTGGGAATTCGCCACGCCGGTCTACCGCATCCAGGTTGACAGCGGCCTGTTCGGCGGTGCGTTCGTCGACATGGACTCGCTCGAGATGTCGTTCGGTGGCGGCGGCTGCCGCGCCGACATCGACGGCGACGGCTCGCTGACGCTGTTCGACTTCCTTGCCTTCCAGAACGCCTTCGATGCCGGTGACCTGCTGGCCGACTTCGACGGCGACGGCTCGCTGACCCTGTTCGACTTCCTGGCTTTCCAGAACGAGTTCGACGCGGGCTGCGAGTAATCCGCCATTCCCGATCCGGGCCATGTCGGCCCGGATCACGTCCCATAAAAGTTCGTCATTGCTGACCTAGCCGCCCCCGACGTAGGGGGCGGTTTTCTTATGGCACCGATTTCTATCGGGTGTTGCTCAAGGGCGGTCCGGGAATGGTCGAAAACTGAGAAGGCACGCACCGAGCCCGGTAGGAGGCGATATGGACATCATGCGGATCTCGCCGTTCATCCAGGGCGTGGAGCACGTCTTGGAGACCATGCTGCAACTGCCCGTCGAAGTGCGCGATCCCCGGTGGCTAGACGCCGGCGCGGCTGCGCACGGCGTCTCGGTGGTGGCGGAATTGGGCGGAGATTGCCAGGGCTCGGTCTGCCTGGGCTTCGAGTCCGAGACGGCCGAACGCATGGTGGCACTGTTGACCGGTCGTGAATCGGCCAGCGATTCGCCGGACTGTGCCGACGCGTTGTGCGAGTTGCTCGAGATGGTCTGCGGTTCGGCCCGTTCGTGGCTGCCCGACCTGGTGGTGGCGGCGTCGATCCCAACCTCGGAGTGCGGTGCGAATCCCATGACGGCTCGGGCGCTCAACGGCGCGCCGGTGGTCGTGATCCCTTGCGTCACGGATTGCGGCCCATTCCAGATCGAGTTGCTGCTCGAAGATGGGGCCGAGGTCGCCGATCGTGACGAGCGTTCGGCGTGTGCGGGGGCGTGAGGCTCCATGTGAGGAGAAGCGCAATGAAGGTCATGCTCATTGACGATTCGAGGACCATGCGAGAGGTCCAGAAATCCGTGCTGTCGCAACTGGGGTATACGGAGGTGCAGGAAGCCTCCGACGGCGAAGAGGCGCTCGCGTTGTTGGAGAGTTCGGCGCCGGACCTGCTGCTGGTGGATTGGAGAATGCCCAACATGGACGGGCTGAGCTTCGTGAAGGCGTTCCGCCAGAGCGACGCGACGACGCCCATCATCATGGTTGCCAGCGAGGCCGAAAGGGCTCGGGTGGTCGAGGCTGTCAAGGCTGGGGTTGACAACTTCGTGATCAAGCCATTCACGCCAGACCTGTTGAGCCAGCGTATCCAGGAAACGCTCGCGGCGCGCGAGGCGGCCTGAGCGTGCATGGCTCGGCTTGAGGACACTCCATGAGCACAGAGGCGCTCGAGAAGTCCAGTCGCGTGGCGATTTCATCCGATGGGCTGAGGGCCACGCTCCAGATCGATCCTGGATTCGACCCGACCCTGATCACCCAGGATTCCGTCGCGGCGATCCTGTCCGCCCGGGGCGTCGATCCCGATTCCGTCATGCCGGACGCGGCGGCCAAGCTGTCGCAACAACTCGCCGGCGACCCCGACTCGATGGCCGAGGTGGTGGTGGCCCAGGGCAAGCCTCCGGTCCATGGCGAGGATGGCCGATTCGAACTGAGTGCGGAACTGGCTCCAACAGAAGCGAAGGCGCCAAGCGATGGCCAGGAACCGGCGTTCGATCACTACGGCCGCTCGGCGTTCATCATCGTCGAGCAGGGGCAGGTTGTTGGCAGGCTCTATCAGCACACCGAGGCCGAGGACGGAGTAGACGTGCGCGGCGAGGTCGTCAGGGCTACTGCCGGCAAGCCGTGCCAGTTGAAGCTGGACGACACCGTCGAAGTCAACTGCGACGGCACGGTCGTGTCCCTGCACAAGGGACGCGTGGAACTGACCGCGTTGAAGCTCAGGATCGATCCCGTGCTCGAGATCGCCGAATCTGTGGACTTCAGTACCGGGAACGTGAAGTTCCCAGGCGACGTAACGATTGGCAAGGGCGTGCGCGATTGCTTCGATGTGGAGGTCGGCGGCAATCTGGAGGTCGTCGAATTGATCGAAGCTGCCGATGTCATCGCCAAGGGATCGGTCGTTCTGCACCGCGGGATGGCAGGGCGAGGCAAGGGCGAACTGACGGTTGGTGGAGACCTCGAAGCGAAGTATCTCGACGGCGCGTTGGTGAGGGTGGCGTACGACCTGCACGTGCAACGCGAGGTCACCAACTGCACCACGCATGTTGGTCGGTGCGTTCGATCGCCCTCGTGCACGGTGGTGGGGGGCGAGCTGTGGGCACGGTTCGGCGGAGAAGTCCGCATGCTCGGCGGCGAAGCCGAGGCCGAGACGCTCGTGCGCATTGGCGTCGATGCCGAGATGGACGCGTGCGCACGGATGCTCGAGGAGCTACTGCCCCAGACAGTCTCGCGCATCGATCGAGCAAAGCAACAGTTGGCAGACCTCCGCTTGGCCGCGGTGAAACCGTCGCCCTCGCAGTCGCGGGAAATCTCGAGGCTGGAATTCGAGATCGTGAGCGAGCAGTCGCGGTTTCCGGCCATCCGGGCCGCGATCGAGCGGGTGTTGGCCGCGTACAAGAAGCTCGGGGGTGCCACTATTGCCGTGGAGAAGGCGATCATGCCCGGCGTCACGTTGGCTATCGGGAGCCAGGCCGCGACAGTCCGGCAGGCCATCCGTGGCCCGGTCGTTATCGCCTGTGACGATCAGGGAACGTTGGTCATGCGTCACGGGAGTTCGGCTACGCCGCTGGCATCCAAGGCGAAGCTGCATCCCGCCCCGGGCAGCGCCGACCTGGACGAACTTGAGCGCTGGCTCGATAGCCCATCTCTCAGGGACACTACCAAGGCGGCATGACAGTCCCAGAATCAGGGTTTCGACGTCTCGATAAATGTGAATCCGGTTGGACGTTTTCGGTTGGAGATAGGCGTCGTGGCGTCCGATGTTCGTTCTGGGCGGGTTGATATTGCCCGTCCCGGGTTTTCGTGGTCTGCTGTCCCCAGACACGGAGATCCAAACATGATGCGGTGGCCCTACATGATCCCGATCCCATCCGAACCCGATCCCAACCAGAAGCGTCGCACGGGGCGTATCTCGCCCGAGGGCGTTTCGTGCGACCTTGGCGACGTGCTTGATCTATCCGCCGGCGGCGTGAAGATCGCCGGGCGTGGCCCTCGGCCAGGTGAAGAGGGCGAGAAGATCATGCTCCAACTGGACTGGGGTTTGGGCAAGCTTGAGTTCGAGGGCGTCATTACGCGCGTCGAACGCCGTCGAGTTTTCGGCTGGGTTGCTGGAATCAGGTTCGAGAACGTCACGCCCGAGCGGCGCCAGGCGCTCTCGAAGGCCTCGATGCTCGCGGCCAGTGGCGAGATTACCGACTGGTGCCGGGCGAGTTGATACCGACGAATTGAGCGGCGCAAGCCTTCCAGGCTTGGGCCGCTTGCTTGGCTTGTTCGGTCGAGATTCCAAGGTGGAACACCGCCCGCACGCGACCGTCGCCTTCGGACAGGACACCCACACCTTCGCCGGCGAGCAACCCACACAGCTCGTCGGCGAGCTTCTGCTGGGTTTCCAGCGGTTCATCGGGCGCCACGCGCGCGAAGACGATATTGGTGCGCACGTCCAGAGGATCGAGGGCCATTCCGGGGCACTCGGTAATGGCGTCTGCCAAGAGCCGCGCATGGGCGTGGTCATGGGCTAAGCGATCGATGTGGTGGTCCAGTGCGTACAACGCGGCTGCGGCGATAATGCCGGACTGACGCATCGCGCCGCCCAGCAGCTTGCGCCAACGGCGGGCCAGGGTGATGGTCTTGGCATCGGCGGCCAGGGCCGAACCGACCGGGGCGCCCAGGCCCTTTGAGAAGCACACGCTGACGCTGTTGGCGTCTCGCACGAGGCGCGAAAGCGGCTGGCCCGTAGCGATGTGGGCGTTCCAGAGGCGCGCGCCATCAACGTGGAAGCGGAGGTTGAGGGCCTTGGCCTCGTCGGCGATGGCATCGATGGCGTTCAGGTCCCACACGTGCCCGCCGCCCTTGTTGTGGGTGTTCTCGATGGCGACCATGCGGGTGGGCGGGCAGTGCTGGTCTTCGAAGCGGATGTTGCGGTGGAGGGTTTGGGGTGTGAATTGGCCGCGTTCTCCCGGAATGAGCCGGATCGAACAGCTCGCGACGGCCGCGTATCCGCCGGTCTCCCAGTGGTAGATATGGGACTGCTCGTGGGTGACGATCTCGTCTCCAGGCTGGGTCTGGGTCTTGATGGCCAGCAGGTTGGCCATGGTTCCGCTGGGGACGTAAATCGCCGCTTCCTTGCCGAGCATGTTGGCGACGCGGGCTTCGAGCTTGCGGACGGTTGGGTCGCCCTCCTGCACGTCGTCACCGACCTGGGCCCCTGCCATCGCTTCGCGCATGGCGTCGGTGGGGCGGGTGACGGTGTCGCTGCGGAGGTCGATGGCCAGTTCGGGGGTTGGGGCGCCCATACGGGTCTCCAATGCTTGTGCGGTCAGGCGCTGGTGCGGCTGGGCGGTGCGGTCTCGAAGGGCGCCTCGCGGATGCGCCGCCGGACCGCGGGATCCTTGGCCAGCACGAAGAACGCCGCTGTGCCGCAGCCGGCCACAAGAAGGCACAGGGCGTAGGTCCAAGCGCCCGGGCTGAAGTGGAAGCCCGAACTGGCGGCGATGGTGTAGATCGATACGCCGAGCATGGGGGCGAGGGCACCGCGCACGCCGGTGAGCGTCACGTGAACGCCCATGTACTGCGACTCGCGGCCCGGCGGGGCGAAGTCGAGGTGGCCCAGGTTCCACGCGAGCACACCGCCGGCAAAGGCGATGCCCTTGGCGATGGAGGCCAGGACGATGAGCCAGAGCTGGCCGGTCCACACGCCCACGATCATGAGCGAGAGGTTGAGCAGGAACGCCCAGCTGTGGATGGTTCGGAAGCGGACGATGTGCGTGTGGTCGAGCAGCCTGGCCCACACGGGGATGAACAGCGGCATGAGGCCCATCGGGATCGAACTGGCGATGAGGATGCCCGCGAGGTACTCGAGCTCGAATTGCTCGCGGAGCACGAGTACGAGGGGGGCGCCCGCCATCATGTTGCCCATGCCCAGCATGAACTGGGCCGACATGAACCGCGCGAAGGGACGGTCATCGCGCAGCGTGCGCACGACCGACCAGGGGTTGAGCGAGACCGCCTTGCGCGATTCACCCCGACGCTCGCCGGCGAGGAGGGAGGCCTCGTGGCGGACGCGTATCTTGGAATAGTGCCACACGCCGATGGCTGCCAGCAGCACGCCCAGGGGCAGCATGACGCGGAAGGCGCGGTCGTCCAGGTCCATCGCCTGGCCCAGACCGAGGCCCAGGATGGCCAGCGAGAGGACCTGGATCGTTGCGAACTTGCCGGTGATCTGGGCCCGGGTGTCGCGGCGGTAGTTGTAGCTCCAGACGGTCGAGCGGATGGTCACCAGCCCTGCCCAGAACATGCGGCCGGCCACGACGGCGAGCGTGGTGGTGACCAGGCCCAGCCCCGACCGCGGGCTGAAGGCGATGACCAGCACCATCGCCAGCAGGGCGAGCTGGAGCAGGTTCATGAAGCGGATCTTGGGCGAGCCGTGGCTGAGCTTAACCCACACGAAGCTGGTGATGTTGGCCATCGCCGGCGCCGCGGCGAGGACACCCACGGCCAGGTTGAGCAGCACGGTGTCGACGCGGCCCTCGTAGGCCACGCGGACGAGCACGCTGATGATCGAGCCTTCGGTAGCGGCCAGGGCAAAAGGGATGAAGACGGCTGCCAGAGCCTCGCGCCGGTAGTTGGCGCGGGCCATGGGCGGGATCGATTCGGGCAGGAAGCTCCACAGCACCCGCATCGCCACAGAGCGCGAGGCCTTGCGATTGGGCGTCGCGTCGTGGCTGGTCGGCGGTGGGGGGCTAGACACAAAGGCAAGCCCGCGCGGGCTGCCCCGCACGATCTGGTGGCTCAACAAGCCCGGATCGGGGGCGCGTACGAACTACAATGCTCGCTTCGGGGTGCGCCCCGGCCAAGTTCCGTACCTGATTCGCAGCCGACCGACCCGGAGCACCCAGCCCGCATGGACCCCGAGATCCGCAATTTCTCCATCATCGCCCACATCGACCACGGCAAGAGCACGCTGGCCGATCGGCTGCTGCAGGCCACCAACGCCGTGAGCGACCGCGAGCGCCGCGAGCAGACCCTCGACGACATGGACCTGGAGCGCGAGCGGGGCATCACGATCAAGGCCTCGGCCGTCACGGTGATGCATCAGCACGACGGCAAGTCGTACATGCTCAACTTCATCGACACGCCGGGCCACGTCGACTTCGGCTATGAGGTCAGCCGGGCGCTCAAGGCGTGCGAGGGGGCCATCCTGGTGGTCGACGCGAGCCAGGGCGTGGAGGCGCAGACGATCGTCAACGCGTACCTCGCGGTCGCCCAGGACCTCGAGATCGTGCCCGTGCTGAACAAGATCGATCTGCCCGGCGCTCGACCCGACGAGATCGCGATGGAGGTCGAGCAGGCGCTTGGCTTCCCCGCCGAGGATTGCCTGCGCGTGAGCGCGAAGAGCGGCATCGGCATCCCGGAATTGCTCGACGCGATCTGCGACCGCCTGCCCGCGCCCAACCCGCCCAAGATGAAGCAGACGCGGGCGCTCATCTTCGACGCGGTGTACGACGATTACCGAGGCGTGATTGTTTACATCCGCCTCTTCGACGGCACGCTGAAGACCGGCGACAAGATCCGCATGATGGCCCTGGGGCGGACATTCGTGGTGACCGAGCTGGGCAAGTACACGCCCAAGCCCAACAAGGTGAAGCAACTGAGCGCGGGCGAGACGGGCTACCTCATCGCCGCGATCAAGACGCTGGGTGACGTGCGCGTGGGCGACACGATCACGCTCGACATCGACCCCGCCGGCGAGGCGCTCGAGGGCTACGAGCCGCCCGCGCAGATGGTGTTCTGCGACTTCTACCCAGCCACGAGCGAGAAGAAGGGCAACGACTTCGAGAGCCTGCGCGAGGCCATCGAGAAGCTGAGCCTCAACGACGCGAGCTTCACCTTCCAGCCGGTGCACAGCGAGGCCCTGGGCTTCGGCTATCGCTGCGGCTTCCTTGGGTTGCTCCACATGGACATCATCCAGGAGCGGCTGGAGCGCGAGGGTGGGGTGGAGGTCGTGCAGACGGCGCCGACGGTGTCGTACCTGGTCGACATCCGCACCAAGGGCGGCGAGCGCGAGACGATCGAGGTTCATAACCCCGCGGACCTTCCCGATCCCTCGATGATCCTGGCGATCAAGGAGCCGATCTGCAAGGTCGACATCATGACGCCCAAGGAATTCATCGGCGACATCATGACGCTGTGCCTGGGCCGCCGCGGCGTCTACAAGAACCAGCAGTTCATCAGCGAGACGCGCGAGCTCTTGACCTTCGAGGTGCCGCTGGCCGAGATCATCTACGACTTCTACGACAAGCTCAAGAGCATGACCAGCGGCTACGCGACGATGGACTACGAGATCGATCGCTACCACGAGGACAGGCTCGTCAAGGTCGACATCCTCATCAACGGCGAGCCGGTCGAGGCGCTGGCGCTCATCGCCCACAAGGAGCGCAGCGAGCAGCGGGGGAGGCAGTTGCTCGTGAAGCTGCGCAAGCAGATCCCACGGCACCAGTTCGAGATCCCCCTCCAGGCGGCCATCGGCGGCAAGATCATCGCCCGCGAGACCATCAAGGGCTTCCGCAAGGACGTGACCGCCAAGTGCTACGGCGGCGACGTCAGCCGCAAGCGCAAGCTGCTGGAAGCCCAGAAGAAGGGCAAGGAGCGGATGAAGAGCGTGGGCAGCGTGAACATCCCGCAGAAGGCGTTCATGGCGGTGTTGGATACGAGTGAGGAATGATTGTTCCTGATCCAAAGTTCAAAATAGACTCCGTTCAGCAACTCATTTGGGCTGCAGAGAAATCTCACGAACTGTTTGGCATACAGCCCTACTTCCGCGGGCATGCAGACTGTAATTGGACACTCAGTACGACACTTGACCGCGCATGCAAGCGGCCCGTGGAAATCACTCTTGCCAATAACTTCGTACGCAAGTCCGCGTTAAGATATGCATCCTGCCCCGATCGGAATGATCAAGCTGGTTGGTTGTCACTCATGAGGCACTATGGGCTGCCGTGTAGAGTGCTTGACTGGACCGAGTCAGTATTGGTCGCTTGCTACTTCGCTTGTGCAGACATATCAGAAGCTTCGCATGACGCATCACTCTACGCTCTCAACACCGCGAGACTCAATCAGATAGAGCTTGACGTGCCCGAAGAGGTGTCGTTGGCTGGTGATCGAGTTAAGAACATCGTTCGCCCTGTGTTCGAACGAAATGCACCTCAGTTAGAGCCGATAGCTTTCGCACTTCCAAACGAAGTTGATTGGCGAATGTTCGCTCAGCAGGGGGCATTCACGGTGCATGGCAGGGCAGAGAGCTTAGACAGTCACCCTAAAGCTTACGAATTCTTGATTAAGTGGAATATTCCCGCAGCTAGTAAGCAAAGGCTATTGTCTCAGTTGCATCTTCTCGGTGTGCGACAATCATCGCTGTTTCCCGATCTGCAACACCTTGCAGCCGAGGTCTCCGCGACCCGGTTTGTCGACGTTGAGTAGCATGCCCACCCTCCTCGAAACCATCCTCTACACCCCCGACCCCGTCGCCACCGCACGCTTCTACGCGGAGGTCGTTGGCCTGCGTCTGCTGGAAGAGCCCAGTGAGCGGATGGCGGTGCTGCGGGTAAGCGAGGCGTCGGTGCTGTTGTTGTTCGAGCCCACGTGGTCGGGGCGGCCGGGGCGGGACGTGCCGAGCCACGGGGCGACCGGGCCGGGGCACGTGGCGTTCCGCGTCGATGACCTCGACGCGTGGCCCGCGCGGCTGGCCGAGCACGGCGTCGAGATCGAGCGGGAGGTGGCGTGGCCGACGGGGTTCTTCCGGGCGGGCCGGTCGATCTACTTCCGAGACCCGGCGGGGAACTCCGTGGAAGTGATGGACGCGGACATCTGGCCGGCGTGAGGCTCGGGACCGAACTCGCCTGTCCACGGGAGACCGGGCCCGCAGTCCAGACTTTGATGGGGACACGGCCGTCGCGGCCACTCGGGAGCCGCCCCGCCAGCCGGGACGATCCGCACATGCGGTAGGGTGAACGGCTCCTCCTGGTGGGAAGATGGCTCTGGTAGCTGGGGGAACGTTTTCTCCTGGTGGGAAGATGGCAGAGGCAACTGGGGGAGCAGTTTTCCCAGCAGGGAACACGGTTCTGGCAGCGGGGAAGGCGGTTTTTCCAGCAGGAATGACGGTTCTCCCAGCAGGGAAAATGGTTCTGGCAGCAGGGAAGACGGTTTTCCCAGCAGGGAAAATCGTTGTCGGTTGAACGAAAACCGTACCCGATGCCATCGGATACGGTTTTCGTTCATGTTTGGGTCATCCCGCGCGATGGTCGCCACCGGGTGGCAAACACCCCAAGAGGGGCTCGGAGGCCGGCCGAAGCCCCGGGCAGCACACCATCGAACCGCATCGCCGGCGAGGGTGGGCACGCGAGCGGGCCGGGCGGGAATGCCGTTGGCCTACAAAACAGGCCCACATCCATCGGACGCGGGCCTGGGAAGCTCCCCGAGCAGGACTCGAACCTGCAACCTAGCGGTTAACAGCCGCTCGCTCTACCATTGAGCTATCGGGGATCGCTGAGATGTCGAGGCGAAAGCGTAACCGCCAGTTTCCCAGCGTCAAGAGACGGCAGGCCCGTGCGGGCCAAAGATTCGCGGTTCCATGTGTTCGCCAAGATGGGGGCTCCCTGTGCCAAATATCGTCCGTACATATCGTGGTCGTCAGCTCGCCGCTCGCCGCGGCAATCTCCTGGTGGGTTGCCTGGCGGTGCTGGGCGTCATCGCCGTGCTGGTGGTTGTCGGCGGTGTCATCGTCTGGATGAACTGGAAGGGCTGGACCGCCAGCGCGATGAACGCCGGCATGAAGGCGGCGTTGCAGGAGTCGAAGCTGCCGGCCGACCAGCAGGGCCGGATCAACACCCAAATCGACCAGCTCACGCTCGCGTTCGAGAATGGCGACGTGACCTTCGAGGACCTGGGCCAGGTCATCGAGGCGATGGAAGACCACGCGATCCTGCCCATCGGCCTGCTCGAGTACGTCGAGGCCAACAGCCTCAAGGCGGCCGGGCTGACCGACGAGGAGAAAGCCGCCGGCACGCTGGCCACACAGCGGCTGCAGCGGGCGTTCGTGGAAGACCAGATGGAAATGGACGACCTCGACCCGATCCTCGAGCCCATCTCGCAGCGTGACGAGGACGGGGACTTGCAGCCGCTCCAGAACCCGACGGCACCGCAGGTTCGGCTGTACATCGAGGCCGCGCAGACGAAGGCCGACGAGTTGGGCATTCCCAACGAGCCGTACGACGTGGATGTGGCCGAGCAGATCGAGCGGCTGATCAACGACACGCTGGGCCGCGAGGTCGTCAGTGCGCCGGCAGCGGGTAGCGCGGCGCTCCCGCCCGCCGAAGGCGATCAGGGCGATGCCGGAAGCGAGCCGGTGGATGATCCCGAGCCCGTCGAAGAACCGGCCGAAGAGCCGGATGAGCCCACCGGCGGCGGCTGAAGCCGTCTGGACAGCCATCGCACGCCGAAGCCGATCGCGACCAGCGCGAGCATCACGCCCAGCACGATGGGCTCGACGAACACCGCCAGCGACACGCAGCCGGCCAGGCCCAGCGTGTGCACCCATCGGGCGATGAACCGGCCTTCGGCCACGCGCATGGCCGAGAGGTTGGTCAGGGCGTAGTACACCAGCACCGCTGCGGCGGCGAGCGACCATGCGTGTGGCACGCTGCCGACGAGGATGACCAGAGCGATGCCGGCCGCTGATGCGACGGTCGCGATGACTGGCACGCCCTTGGCGTCGACGCGCGAGAGCGGGGTGGGGAGGTCTCGTTCGCGTCCGGCTGCCAGAGCGACTCGGGACAGTCCCATGATGAGATTGAGTTGCACCGCCAGCAGCGCGCTCGCGGCGCCGACGCCGAGCATGACGGCCAGCGTGGGGGCCTCGACGGCTCGTGCGATGGCGAGCAGTGGGGCGGCGTCCTCGCTTGAGCGTGCGCCGAACCCGGCGGGGCCGAGCACGCCCATGCCGGTGAAGGCGATCATCGCGTAGAGCAGCACGGCCGAGCCGAGCGTGATGACGACGGCGCGGGGGATGGTGGTTTGGGGCTCGACGACTTCCTCGCCCATCGTCGCGATGCGCGCGAAGCCGGCGAAGGCGACGAACGCGAGGGCGGCGGCCTCGAGCACGCCGGGGGCGGCGATCGAGCGACTCCCGATGCTGGACCACGAGATGTCGCTCCAGCCCTTGAAGGTCGCGGGCGCGGCGGCGACGACCATCGTCACGAGCGACAGCACCGTGATGATGAGCAGCAGATAGTTGAACCGCACCGAACGCGTCACGCCCGCGAGCGCGGCGGCGGTGACGAGAAGTAGCGAGCCCAACCCCGCAACCGTCATGGTCGCCCCATCGCCGGGCTTGCCCATCACCCATGCGATGAGGCCGCCAAACCCGAGTGCGGCGGTGGCGCACGAGGCGGTCTTGGCGATCAGGAACACCCAGCCGGCGGTGAAGCCGGCGAGGGGGTGCAGGAAGCGGTACCCATACGCGTACGTCCCGCCGCTGACGGGTTGCACCGCGGCGAGCTGCGCGCTGCTCAGGCCGTTGCACATCGCCAGGCCGCCGGCGAGCACGATCCCGAGCAGCAGCCACGGCCCGGCCAGCCCCGCCCCGAGCCCCAGCGTCACGAACGCCCCGGTGCCGATGATCGAGCCGAGCCCCACGCCCACCGCGCCGGGCAGTGTGATGACGCGGCGGAGCTCATTCGTGGGCGGTGGCATCGGCTATCCGATTCTTTCTTGCCCGTTCATGTACGGCCGCAACACCTCGGGAATCGTGATACTCCCGTCCGCGTTCTGGTTCATCTCGATCAAGGGGATCAGGAACCGCGGGCTCGCCAGCACGGTGTTGTTCAGCGAGTGGCAGAACGTCGTCGCGCCCTTGCCGTTCGCCCCGCCCGCGCGGTAGCGCAGGTTCAGGCGGCGGCACTGGAAGTCGTAGAGCCGGCTGGCGCTGTGGGTCTCGCCCCAGTCGCCCGCGGGCACGCCGTCCTTGTCCACCTCGCCGCGGCTGGGCATCCAGCACTCCACGTCGATCATGTCGGCGTTCTTCTGGCCCAGGTCGCCCGCGCAGCATTGCAGCAGGCGATACGGCAGGTTCAGGCTCTGCAACAGGCTTTCCACATAGGTGATCATCTTGCGGTGCCACTGGCGGCTCTCGCCCTCGTCGGCCTTGCAGATGACCACCTGCTCGACCTTCTCGAAGTAGTGCACGCGGTACAGGCCCGCCGTGTCCTTGCCCGCGGCCCCGGCTTCTCTCCGATAGCAGGGCGAGAGCGTGCACAGCTTGATGGGCAGGTCGTCTTCATCCAGGATCTCGTCCATGTGGAAGCCCATCAGACCGACCTCGCCGGTGCCGGTGAGATAGCCATCCGCTTCCCATGCGCGCTCACCCGCGTCGTTCGCTTCGTGGATCCCCACCTCGTACGTCTGCTCGCGCCCGGCGGGGAAGAAGCCCGTGCCCACCATGGCCTTCTCGCGCACAATGCTGGGGGCGCTCACCGGCGTGAAGCCCTGGGCCACGATCTGGTCGAAGGCGTACCGCAATACCGCCTGGTGCAACCGGAAGCCGTCGCCCGTGAGCACGTAGCTACGCGAGCCGCTCAGCTTGACGCCCCGCTCGAAGTCCATCAAGCCGTGCACCTCGCCCAGCTCGGTGTGGCTCTTGGCGACAAAACCCTTCTGCCCCGCGAACGGCTTCGATGGATCGAACCCCGGCGGCGACCAGCGCCGGATCTCGACGTTGCCCTCGCTCCCCGGCCCATCGGGCACGTCGGGGTCGGGCGGCTGGGGGATCATCAGGAGCAGCTTCTCCAACTCGGGCTCGAGCCCGGCTAGCTCGCTCTCCAGCCCCTCGATCTCGGATTTCAGCCTGGCCGGCCCGGCCTTCAGCTCGTCCATCTCGGCCTGCAGCCGGCTCGCCTCGGCTCCCACGGCCTTCTTGATGCGCCCGGCGAGCTGCCCGATCTTCGGCCCGCTCTCCTTGGACAGGGTGTTCTGCTCGGCCTTGAGGGACTCCCTCTTGGTCATCAGCTCCCGCTTGCGGGCGTCCAGTTCCACCACGCGGTCGATATCGACCCTCGCGTGCTTGCGGGCGGCGCCCTTCTTGTAGTGCTCGGGGTCTTCACGCAGGTGCTTGAGGTCGATCATGGGGGCCCATCCTACCCACTCCGTGGGGGGGCTAAGCCGCTCCGCGGGCGAGTTCATCCGCGCCGCGGGAGGGCTTCGCCGGTCCGCCCCGTACACTTACACAAGACCGAAAGGAGCCCCGCCATGCCCCGCCAGCACCGCTTCGTCCTGGCAGCGATCCCGCTGGCCGTCCTCGCGATCGCGGTGTTTGCCGCTTCGCAGGGCCGGGCTCCCAGGGCGCAGGCCCAGGTCCCCCCGAACGCCACGCCCGTCGACCACATGACCTGGTCGGGCGACTTCGACCTCGTGGAAGAGATCCGCGAGCTGCGGGCCGATGCCACACGTGCCGAGAAGGCCCGTGCCGAGGCCGACGGCGACGACACGCCCAGCATCGCCTACTTGCGCGCGGTCCGCGCCATCTGGGACGACGACCGCCTGCGCGACGCCCCGGCCATCGCCGACGTCGGCAACGAGCTCACACGCATCCACGCGTACCGCCACGACTACAGCCGCATGCACGACGCCTGCGTCGAGGTCCTGGCCGTCATCGACGCCAACCGCGAGCGGTGGCTGGCGATGGCGACCACCGAGTTCCTGCACGAGCAGATGGGCAGGCGCCTCGACACGACCATCATCACCATCTGCAGCCGCATGCAGAGCGGCGGCAACCAGGGCCGCCCGCACATCGAGCTGGCCGCCCTGGAGCGGATCATCGCGATGGAGACCAACGACCACAACCGCGCCAACTTCATCATGCAGCGCGACGACGTCCGCGCTCGCATGGCCCGCGGCCAGCATGGCCCGGAGAACCCGCCGAATCGCTGGCCGACGCCCAAGCTGCCGGACGACGACGGCTGACCCCGCGCACGCGAACGCCGCGGCCCGAACGGGCGCCGCGGCGTCGCGACTCGCGGGGGTTGGATTCGACTCGATCAACAAGGACCGCCACTCCACGCCGAGGAAGAAACCCCGCCACGGAGTGGCCCACGGAGTGGGTTAGCCCGCGTCCTTGCCGCTGGCCTGCACCGGCGCGATCGCGCCCGCGACGCTCTCTTGGTTGCCGCCCGCGCCCAGCGGCAGGGCGATGGGGCTCGAGAAGGCGCTCGCGCCGCCCACGCGTTCGCCACGCACGCGATACCCGACGCTCAGGACGCCGCTGGGCGTGGCCGTGTCGAGGAACGTGCGCTCGGGCACGGTCGACAGGGTGGTCCACGGGCTCGTCTGGCCGCCGGTCGTGGTCGTGCGGCGCTGCACGGTGAACACGGTGCCGCCCTCGCGGCTGCCGCTCCAGCGCAGCGTGGCCCGGCCCTCGGTGTCCAGGGTCACGCCCATGTCGGTGGGCGTCGCCGGCGGGCCCAGGGGCTCGCGCGGCTTGGGCCCCTCGACCTCGGCCAGCGCGTACACCGCCTCGGGGTTGGCGCTGTTCTTGGCGAAGGTGTTGATGCTGCGCAGGGCGCCGCGCGCCGTCGTCGTCGCGGTGGCGATGGCGCCGTACCACGCCGCCCGGGCGGCGCCCTCGGCCTGCTGGGCGGCCACGTACGCATCCCAGGCGTCCCGTGCCGCGGTCGTGTTGGCGGTGAACTCCCCGAGCTGGACCACGCTGATGCCGATGTCGGCCTGGTGGTCGCCGAAGGGGGTCACGTGGCTTTCCATGTACTGCAATCGTGCGAATCGTGTTTGTGGGAGGCCCATGGCCTGCTCCTCATGCTGGGCCGGGCGATCGATCCGAAGTCGATCGGGTCCCGGCCGGTGCGCCCTGGCCCGCTCCACGATGGACGCCGGCCGAGCCCCAGGCATCGACGCGGCCCGGGGGCGGCCCCACGAAAAAATCTTATATTTTTTCGAACGCGCAGAAACGGCCGATCGCGCCGCGCACGGGCCCTGGGCGCCGCCGCGGCGTCCCTTCTCGCACGCCGTTCCCATCGCGCGGCCCGCGTGGGCGAGCACGAAAAACCGGCCCAAACCCACGCTTTTTGGGCAGCCGACCGCGACGTGCGCAGGAATTGCCGGCCGGATCGTGACGCGCGCGGGCCCGAACTTCTGGCGCGCAGGCCCGAATCGCTCGCGCGCAAGCCTGAATCGCTCGCGCTCAAGCCCGAATCGCTCGCGCTCGGGGCTGAATCTGCCGCGTACAAGCCTGAATTTCTCGCGTGCAGGCCTGAAACTCCCACGTCCAGGCCCGAAACTCTCTCGCGCTGGCCTAAGGCGGGTGCGTTCGGGCCCGAGCCCTCCGACCGCAACCATGGATCCATCGCCGATATGAGGATCGCCGTGGCGTTGCTCGCGTGCCGCCGCGCCCGCGAGATCGAGGTTGATCGCCCTCTCACGCGTGCCCGAACGGCATCGTCAGGGCGACGGACCACGGGCCATGAGAACCCAGGCAAGCTTCAGCACCGCCACGACCAGGCTCAGGGTGATCGCGATGGATATGAACGGCTTGGCGACGAACTTTTTGCCCTCGAGGTCCTTCCCCTGGAAGCGCGTCCACGCGTTGATCATCCAGGACGGCAGCACCGCCGCGAACTGGACCCCCAGCACGACGGCGGCGACCAGGAGCGCCAGCGCCGTGGGGACGAAGGCCGTCAGGCTGCACGTGGTGTAGCCCATCAGCACGACGTGATCGGGATAGAAGAGCACACCGTCGAGCGGTGTGGCGGGCTCGGTCATGCGGATCCAATATGGGTTGTCCCATTTGAACAGAATCGTGCCATCGTTCAGACCTTCGTGGTGCTGAGCGAAAAAGACAAGGACAACGAAGGAGAGGTATGCCAAGGCCGCCGCGGTGGCCAGATCGACCAGCACGAGAAACGACGACAACGAGGTCCGAGTCACAGCGATCATCCGGAATAGGCTGACCGAGATGAGGAACGTGAGGAGATCGAAGACCAAGTTGATGAGGCAGGCGAGCAGGAGGCCGGAGACCGATTGGGCTGCACGGGGCCAGTTGTCCTCCCGAAGATACACCAACGCCCACTCGATGAAAGTCCATGCGACCAAGAGGGCCATGAACATCACCGCGGTCTCGAGCACGCCCCGCCATCGCCAGCGGCGCAGGGGCCGCGTCCACGTCAGGCGGCACGAAAGGAACAAGCCGGCCAGCAGGAGGAAACAGTACGGGAGCCTTGACGGAGAGGCCTCGACGAACCGATAGCTTCCCGCAGACAACAAGATCGCCAGGATCGTCGTGTGCACGCTGAGCAGCGCCCAGTACGCAAGACACGGAAGCCACCGCGGCACCGCCCGGGCGAAGCGTTCTCCGTACCGATCCCGCAGGTGCCCACGAAGATTCGGATAGGGCGTCAGCCAGCGCAGCACCTCCCTGGCCACCTTCTGGTGGCTCGTCTTGAAGGCGTCGCTGGTGATGGCGAGCCACACGGCGTCCAGTCGCTTGGTGAACGACTCGTTGAAGCGGGGGCTGACCGCCATTTCGAGGAAGTAGCCCAGCGCCATCAGCACGACAATACCCGCAATCCAAAGGCTCATGGCCACCCCCGCGACCGGCACTGACCCACCCCATGCCGGTCGCAAGACCGCGGTGGGTCAGCATCCAGTCTGACATTATGCCAGGCTGTCAGGCTGGGAGGGCCCGCTGATGGAGCCAGATACGACGCCCGCCCCGCACTTGGGCCACCGTGCCCCCGCACCCAGCCCGCCCCGGTCTTCGCCGCACGCGCCGCACCGCCCGCGCCGTCAGCCGTCCTCGCCCGCGAGCTCGCCCAGCACCGCCAGCCCGTCCTCGCCCACGCGGTGCAACGCGGCCCCGCCGAAGGCCTGGACCTCGGCGGCCATGCCCGGCCGGTCGTACCGCTCGAACCGGACGACGCAGACGATGGCCATCCGGTAGCGATCGAAGTCCGAGGGGTGCTCCACATCGCGCGGATGGGTCAGCACGCCGCGGCGGAACCTCAGCGTGCACGACAGCACGCCCAGCAACTGTTCGAGCAATTCCTGCTCGACGGTCGTCGCGTTGACCCACAGCAGCAGGCGCTCCACGCCCATGTCCTCGGCGGCCCCGTCGAGCATGTCCTTCATGCTGTCCCAACTGCCGCCCTCGTACCACTCGGGGAAGCGGCACACGTCGCCGAAGTGCCGCGTCAGCGGCGTCTTGCCTTCCCGCCCGCGCAGGTCGACGTCGTGCACCGACCACTGCGCCTCGGCCGCGCGCCGGAGCGCGACGAGCGTCGCATCATCCTCGCGGACGATCAGCAGCGATTCACGCAGCGCGGCGGTGGTGGGCCCGGCCATGGCCGGATCATTCGCATCGCGCGCCCGGCGTGGCGGCTACGCCGGCCGGATCGCCACTTCCGCCCCACACTCCGGGCACGCCACGCCGGCATCGAGCCCATCGCGGCTATACCCGCAACGAACACACCGCCCACGCCGCCGGCGCACCGCGCGACGCAGCACGCCCGGCAATCGCCACGCGATGAGCAGCAGCAGGGCGTAGAACAAAGTATTTATAAGAAAGCCGGGCCAGAGGGGGAGCAGGGGGAGGGCGAAGCGGTCGAGGGGGGAGTAGCGGATGGGCTTGGCGTTGCCGGTCGCGGGCTGGGGTCGCGGCGCGGCCCAGAGCTCGATGCCGCTGGACAGCGCGAGCGCCGGCGGCGCGGCGAGTTCTTCGACCCGCCGAAAGCCTGCGTAGGTGACGAGCATCGTTGGGTGCGGCGGATGGAATTCGATCAACTCGGCGTAGTGGGCCCCGACCCCCATCGATGCCGCCGGCCAGCCCGGACGCACGAGCCAGAGCAACTCGGTGATGCTCACGTGCTCGGGCTCCACCGCGTCGTTCATGATGTGGGCTTCGCTGACGAGCACGGGCCAGGCCGCACGCGTCCAATCGCTGGCGAAGAGCAGGTACGGGAACGGGTAGTCGGGCGCGGGTGAGAGCCGATCGTTCTCGCGGCGGTGCAGACGCCACACGGCGTCGGCGTTGCTGCCGGCGTGGGCCCGCCAGGGTGCTCCCATTTCGCCGTAGAACGAACGCTCTTCGGCGAGGTATCCCTCTTCCGTATCGCTCCCCAATTCGCCCGAACGGATGGTGGTGTCAATGCCATAGCGTTTGGCCAGTTCGAGGTCCACGGGCCACCAAATCTGCGGGATCATCTCGAACGGGGGGCTCTGGGCGGTGCGGGCGCGCCTGAATTGCATCGCGTGGATCGCCCACGACGTAAGAACCGTCGCCGCCGCCCCCAGCAGGACGAACACGAGCAGCGTGTGGATGGCCCGGCGGCAACGCATGGCCAGAGCCTACGTCGCAGCCGCGGGCCCGGTCGCCATGCGAGCGCCCGCTTGCGTTCCGCATTCTGGGCACGCCGTGCCGGGATCGAGGCCGTCGCGGTCGTACCCGCACCGGATGCACCGCCCACGCCGCCGACGCACCGCGCGACGCAGCACGCCCGGCAATCGCCACGCGCCGAACAGCAGGAGGGTGTAGAACAACGTGTTGAGAAGGAAGCCGGGCCAGAGAGGGAGAAGGGGGAGGGCGAAGCGGTCGGTGACGGCGTACTCGATTGGAAAGGCGGGTGCTGTGGCGATCGGTGGGCGCGGGGCGGCCCACAGTTCGAGGCCGCTGGAAAGGGCGAACTTTGGCGGCGTGTGAACCTCTTCCACCCGCTTGTAGCCGTAGTAGCTCACGTGCATCGTTGGGTGCGGCGGATGACGCTCGACGATCTGCGCGTAGTGGGCCCCGGCCTCTATCGCCGCGAAGGGCCAGCCCGTTCGCGCCACGTAGAGCGTGTCGGTGATCCAGCCGTGCTCGGGCGCGAACGCGTCGTTCCAGAAGTCAACCTCGCTGACCAGCACCCGCCAGCCGATGCCGCTCTCCCAGCCTTCGAACGCCAGGTAGGGGAACGGGTACGCCGGCAGGGGGCTGAGCCGATCGCTCGGCCGATGGTGGCGGCGCCAGAGCGCGTCGGCGTTGACGCCGTTCGCCTCGCTCAGGTACGGCACGCCGGCCGCCCTGGCCTTGCGCAGTTCGACCCACTTGGTGTCGTGCAGGTCGACGCCGATCTCGCCCGGGCTGATGGTCGTGTCGATGTCGATGCGGCGTGCGAGATCGGGATCGAACGGCCACGTCACGCTCGGGACGAACCACTGAGGCGGGCTGGCGATCGAACGCACCCGCCAGAAGTGCACGGCATGGATCGCCCACGACGAGAGCACCGTCGCCACCACCCCCAGCAGGACGAACACGAGCAGCGTGCGGATGGCCCGGCGGCGACGCATGGCGGGAGTGTACCGCGCGGGCGGCGAAGGGATTCAGCGCAGGCCTTGCAGGATCGGCCCGATGGCCCGCCCCTCGCCCACCGCCTCCATGAGTGCCGAGCCCACGATCACGCCGTCGCACGCGCCGCGTAGGGCGTCGACGTGCTGCTTCGAGCGGATGCCGAAGCCGGCGCACACGGGGATGGTCGCGGCGGATCTGACCTTCTGGAGGTAGCCGGTAATCTGTGACTGGTCGGACCGCTGCTGGCCCGTGACGCCCACGCTCGTGACGGCGTAGACGAAGCCGCTCGCGCGTTCGGCGATGCGCTTCAGCCGCTCGTCGCTGGTGACGGGGCTGACCATGCCGATCGTCGCCAGACCGGCGTCGGTGAGGGACCGAGCCATGTCGATCGCTTCGAGCGGTAAGTCGGGCACGATCACGCCGTGCACGCCGGCGGCCTGTGCGTCGCCCGCCAGCCGATCCAGCCCGTAGGCCAGCAGCGGGTTCAAGTATCCCATCAGCAGCAGCGGGGCGGCCAGCGTGCCATCGAGCTCGCGCAGGACGTGCATGATTTTGTGCATGGTCGCCCCGCCCTTGAGCGCCTGGCGGGCGGTCTCCTGCAGCGAGCCGCCGTCGGCGATGGGGTTGCTGAAGGGGATGCCAACCTCCACGACGTCCGCGTGCACGCAGGCGTCGGCGAGGATGGTGGGGAAGGCGTCCATGCTTGGAAAACCGGCCGTGACGTACGCGACCAGGGCGACTCCGTGCGCTTCGCGGCCGTCTGTGATCGCCTTCGAGATAATCTCGTGCGCGCGCATGGCTTACTGGCCCTCCTGCTCGGCCAGCCGCGTTAGGATCGGCATGTCCTTGTCGCCACGGCCGCACACGTTGACCAGCACGGTGGGGTCGTCGCGGCCTTCGCAGAGCCGCTTGGCAAGAGCAAGAGCATGGGCGGGCTCGGCGGCGGGCAGGATGCCCTCGAGCCGGCACAGCTCGTCGAGGGCGGTGATGGCCTCGTCGTCGCGCACGGCGTGGTACTTCACGCGCCCAACGTGCGCGAGCAGCGCGTGCTCGGGGCCGATGGCCGGGTAATCCAGCCCCGCCGACACCGAGTGCGTGTTGCTCACCTGGCCGTCGCCATCCTGCAAGAGCATGGAACGAGCGCCGTGCAGCACGCCCGGCGTGCCGCCCGACATGGTCGCCGCGTGCTGGCCCACGGCCGGGCCAATCCCGCCCGCCTCCGCGCCGTGCAGCTCGACGTGGGCATCGCCCAGGAACCCATGAAAGAAGCCGATGGCGTTGGAGCCCCCTCCCACGCACGCGACGGCGATGTCGGGTAATTTCCACGCCTGCTCGAGCATCTGCGTTCGCGATTCCACGCCGATGACCTTCTGGAACTCGCGCACGATCCAGGGGAACGGGTGGGGCCCCACGGCGCTGCCGAGGATGTAGTGCGTGCCCTGCGGGTCGCCCACCCAGTGCCGGATGGCCTCATCGACGGCCGCCCGCAGCGTCGCGTCGCCGGCGGTGACGGGCCTAACCTCCGCGCCCATGCGCCGCATGCGCACGACGTTGGGGGCCTGTCTCTCCACGTCCTTCGCGCCCATGTACACGATTGCCGGAAGACCAACGCGGGCGCACGCGGCGGCCGTCGCCACGCCGTGCTGGCCCGCGCCCGTCTCGGCGACGACGTGCTGGGCCCCGATCCGCTTGGCGATCAGCGCCTGCCCGAGTGCGTTATTGATCTTGTGGGCCCCGGTGTGAGCGAGATCCTCGCGCTTCAGCCACACATGGGCTTTCCACGATTCGCTCAGGCGCGGCGCATACATCAAGGGCGTCGGCCGGCCGATCCAGGTCTCCTGGTGCTGGCGCAGCTCGGTCTTGAAGGCCCCGTCCTGGAGCGCGTCACGGGCGCCGCGCTCGAAGCGCTCGAGCGCGGGCACCAGCGTCTCGGGCACGAAGCGACCGCCGAAGGGGCCGAAGAAGCCGTGCTCGTCGGGCAGCTTGCCATCGATGAGTTGGCGGAGCAGAATGTGTGTGTCGGCGCTCATGCCCGCTCCCCTTCTCTCACCGCCGCGACGAACTCGCGGATCATGCCCGCGTCCTTGACTCCCGGCTCGCGCTCGACGCCCGAGGATACGTCCACGGCGAACGGCCGGAGCATGCGGACAACTTCCGCGACATTGCCGATGTCCAAGCCCCCAGCGATGATCGCGCGGCAGCGGGATATCCACGGCGCGGCCTCGTGCCAGGGCGCGGGCGTGCCCGTCCCGGAATTCTGGCCTTCGATGAGCACCATGCGGCCTTGGTGCTTTGCGATGTGTTGCTGGAATGAATCACCGAGGCGGACAACTGGGATGCTGCGATTACTTGGCACGGCGGATAGCGCGCCGGTGAAGTCGCTGGAATCGGACTGGTGTAGCGTCCACGCGGGGAGGGCGTCGAGTGCCTGCGCAACCAACTCGGTATTGGGGTGCCGGTACACGGCAACGCCCGCGATATAGCCGGGTAACTCGCCAATCAGCTCGGCCGCACGTTGGGGTGTTACCTGCCGCTTCGAAGGGCTCATCACGACGCCAACAGCGTCCACGCCCGCGTCGATGGCCGCCTCAACCATCTCAGGTGTCGTGAAACCGCAGATCTTGATTCGGACGCGATCAGGCACGGGCCACCCTCCCTGCCTGGATCATCGATCGGGCGAGGGAAACCGGATCATGCGATCGCATCAAAGCGGTGCCGACGAGCGCGCCGTCATAGCCCAGCCGAGCAACCGATGCCGCATCGTCGGCGGTTACGATCCCCGATTCGGCGATACGGATTGCTCCCTCGGGAAATTCACTCGTGAGTTCCTCGAAGCTAGAGGTGTTTTCCTTGAGCGTCGCCAGATCCCGGCAGTTCAGGCCCAAGAGCACGTTTGAGCGATTCTGAATGGCCCGGACTGATCGTCGCAAATCTTCGGCATCGAATGCTTCGAGCAACACCGCCAAGCCGATTTCTTCGGAGGCATCGAGCAATTGCCCAAGCAGCCCATCATCGAGCAACCGTGCGATCAGGAGCACAGCCGACGCGCCCCACGCCCGGGCTTCGTACACCTGATGGGGATCAACGAGAAAGTCCTTCCGCATCACCGGCTGATTCACTGATGCCGAAATGGCACGGATGTCCCCGGGGCTCCCCCCAAACCGCGACGGCTCGGTCAGCACCGAGATCATGGCCGCCCCGGCTTGGGCGTACGCATGAGCCTGTGCCACGATGTCGGCATCAGCGGATGCGAGTGCGCCCTGGCTTGGGCTTGCTCGCTTCACCTCGGCGATGAGGTCGAATCGGTCGAGTAGGATCGGCCTTGGTGAGCGTGAATCGATGGCGAGCTTTCGTATTTCGGCAAGCGAAACCTCCGCTATGGCTGCATTGGCACGCGCTCGCGATGACTCTGCCATCGTCCGTAGGAAGTCCCGTTCAGGCGTCACGACGCACCATCCCGGCCAGGGCATCGAGCAGACGAGTCGCTCTGCCATCCTCGATCGCGGCGGCGGCTCTTGACACCCCTGCCTTCATGTCGGGTACGTTGCCCGCGACCTCCAAGGCCAAAGCCGCCGTGAGCAGTAGGGCGTCTCTGTGAGGTCCGGTGTCTTCGCCGCTGAGCACCCGTCGCAGGGCATCGGCATTCTCTTCCGGCGTGCCGCCCCTGAGGTCATCAGGCGTACACCGAGCGATCCCAACGCCGGCCGGATCGCGGGTGCCGTGTTGCACATCACCCGGCCGCACGTCGAACAACAGGAATGGTCCAACGGGCGTCGCTTCGTCCCATCCCGGCTCGCCGTGGACCACGAGTGCCCGCTCAATGGCCATGCCCGCCAAGGCGTTGGCCATCAGTTCGGCCATCTCGGCTGAGTATGCCCCGATCACAGCGAACTTCGGCGCGGCTGGGTTGGTGAGTGGCCCGAGAATGTTAAATACGGTGCGAACGCCCATGGCCTTGCGGATGGGTGCGATCTTCGCCATCGCCGGGTGATACGCGGGAGCATGGAGATAGACGAACCCTAGCTCGCTCAATGCGCGGCCCGGATCGGACATCGGCACACGGATACCAAGTGCCGATAGCAAATCGGCCGCCCCCGACTTCGAGCTGATCGATCGGTTGCCGTGCTTGACGACGGTGGCTCCGGCAGCCGCGGCCAGGAGTGCTGCACCGGTCGAAATGTTGTAGCTGTTGCTGCCGTCGCCGCCGGTACCGACTATGTCGCAGGCGGTGGGGGGTGTGTCGAATTCGGGCTTTGTTGCCAATGCCCGCAGGCCATTGGCCAATCCGCGGACCTCGTCGGCCGACTCGCCCTTGCTCCGCAACGCCGCCAGCAACGCACCGGCCATCGCCGGCTCGACGGCTTCACTGGCCAAGTCGTGGGCCATCGCTTCGGCCGCAGCAGTATCGAGGGGCTGCCCTGCGAGCATCGTCTCGAGAGCCTGGCGGGCATCGAAGCTCATGACCTGACATCCGCCGTGGGCACGTACACGCGCGTCGGGTAGGGTGGCCTCACGTTGCGATCGGTGATGCCCAGGAAGTTCGCCACCATTCGGCCGCCCCAGGGTGTGAGCACACTCTCGGGATGGAACTGCACGGCCTCGATCGGCAGCGTGCGATGCCGGAGGCCCATGAGCTCGCCGCCGTCGACGTCGCGCGAGGTTGGGATGAGATCGGCGTGGAGTTCGGCTTCGTGCACACCAAGCGAGTGGTACCGCCCGACCGGCGTCCGCTGTGGCACACCCGCATACACGCCTTGCTCGTCATGCTCGATGTCCGAGGGCTTGCCGTGCATGAGGCACGCCGCGTGGCGAATCGGCGCGCCCCAGATCGCTGCAATCGCCTGGAATCCAAGGCAAACTCCCAGGATCGGCAGTTGTTCTGCAAACGCCTCGATCATCGGCATGGTCATGCCGGCGTCCTGCGGCCTGCCCGGGCCGGGTGAGATCATCATGTGGGTCGGCTCAAGCGATCGTGCCTGGTCGATGGTCAGGGTGTCGTTGCGGTAGGTAAGCACCTCGGCGCCGAGCTCGCGCATGTACTGCACCAGGTTGAACGTGAACGAGTCGTAGTTGTCGATCATCAGCACCCGCGGCATCTCACCACCCCCCTTCGGCGAGTTCGAGCGCCTTCTCGAGCACGGCGACCTTCGATCGCACCTCCTGGTACTCGGCTTCGGGCACCGAATCGGCTACGATGCCCGCACCGGCTTGGTAGGCGTACCGGCCGTTCTCGAATACGAGCGTGCGGATGCAGATGGCCTTGTCGGCGCTGGCCAACTCACCATTCCTTGGCTTGGCGAAGTAGCCCACCGCGCCGGCGTAGAAGCCGCGGTCGACGGGCTCGTACCCGTCGATGAGCTGCATGGCCCGGACCTTGGGTGTGCCCACCAGCGTACCGGCGGGGAACGACGCGGCCATCAGGTCCATCGCGTCGGCCCCTTCGTCGAGCACGCCCCGCACGCCGCTGACCAGGTGCATCACGTGCGAGTATCGCTCGACTACGCGGAAGGGGTCGACGCGGATCGTGCCCGGCTTTGCCACGCGGCCCAGGTCGTTGCGGGCCAGGTCGACGAGCATGACGTGCTCGGCGGCTTCTTTGGGGTCGGCGATCAATTCGGCTTCGAGTTCTCGATCGCGGTCCTCGTTCTCCCCCCGCTTGCGCGTGCCGGCGATGGGGCGGAGCATGGCGTGGCCACCCTGGCATCGGAACAACGCCTCGGGCGAGGCGCCCACGACACGCACGCCCTCGATGTCGAGGAAGTACATGTACGCCGAGGGATTGAGCATCCGCAGCGCCCGATAGACCTGGAACGGCTCGGTGTGCACCTCGCCCGTGCTCTGGATACTCAGCACGAGCTGGAACACCTCACCGTTGTAAATGTCTTCCTTGGCCGAGGCCACTCGGTCGACGAACTCGTCCCGGGTCATGCTGTGGCTGGCCGGCGAGTGGCCGCTGCGCACCGGCTCGGGCGGGTGGGCCCCGCGCATCGCGTGCATCATTTCGCGCTTGAGGGATTCGCGCTCCCATTCCTCGCCGGCGTGCAGCAGGGCCATCCGCCGAGTGAGGTGGTCGAAGATCAGCACGCTCCGCGGAGCGCAATACAAGGCTATCGGTGAGCATGCTTCGCGGCCGTCGGGTGCTGGGAGCGGCTCGAAGAACCGCACCGCGTCGTAGCCGCTCACCCCGACAATGCCGCCCGCGAATGGCACGCCCGCGGGCACCGGGCCCAGCGATGGCGCCCGATCGCGTAGCTCCCGAAGCATCGCCAGATAGCCAGCTGAGTCCGTGGGGGCGGGAGCCTCTTCAATGCCGGCTTCGGTCCTGATCGTCAGCGGCGAGCCATCGGCGGGCAGCCGGGCCGTGAACGCGGGGTCGAGCCCGATGAACGAGTACCGGGCCAGCCGCGTGCCGCTCTCGGCCGATTCCAGTAGGAAGCACGGCTTGAAGGCCGCCAGCTTGCGATACGCCGACACCGGCGTGTCGAGGTCGGCTGGGATGTCGAATGGAGATTGCATGGCCGAACGGCTTCCTCGGTGGCTGGTCGACTGTGTATCGACTCATCCGAGGGGGTTCAGCCACGCCGCCCCGGTGAGGTGTCCCGTGGCGCGGCGTGCGGGGGTGTTGGTGGGGGCTAGGCGGAACGCCAGCCCGTAATCACAACACCAAGAGCACCACGCCCCGTTTGCCAACGCCACAGCCAGCCGCATTTGCGGTTGCCGGGCAGGACGGGTTTGGAGGCGGCGGTGCTCATTAAGGCCCATTATGCCATCCGGGACGCTCCCCGTCAAGGCCCATAGGCAAGACAAGGCGAGGCACGATGCGGATATCGGCCGTCCGATGGGGAGTTTCTCTATGTCGCCCCTTTCTCGGGAATCACCCCGCGGCTTCGGGGAATCATGCTCCAATCATGACAACCCTCGACACCAACCTCGCCGACCTCCTCAAGCCACTCACCGCCGGCCAGATCCACGCCGCCACGCGCGTCTGGATGGCCCCGCTCACCCGCAGTCGCAGCAAGCAGCCCGGGGATGTCCCGTGGGAGCTCAACGCCGAGTACTACGGCCAACGAGCCGACCCGAAGAAGGGCGCCGCCGTCATCATCAGCGAGGCCACCCAGGTGAGCTCGCAAGGCAAGGGCTACGCCTTCACGCCCGGCATCCACAGCAAAGAGCAGGTCGAGGGCTGGAAGTTGGTGACCAAGGCTGTGCACGACAAGGGCGGCATCATCCTCGCCCAGCTCTGGCACGTCGGCCGCATCAGCCACACGGACCTGCAACCGGGCGGTGGCAAGCCCGTCGCCCCCTCGGCCATCAGGGCGGAAAGCAAGACATACACCAGCAAGGACAGCGGCCTCGTGCCGACGAGCGAGCCGCGCGCCCTCGAGACCGACGAGATCCCCGGCGTCGTCGAGCAGTTCCGCCAAGCCGCCCAGAATGCCAAAGATGCGGGGTTCGACGGCGTGGAGATCCACGGCGCCAACGGCTACCTCTTGCAGCAGTTCCTACGCAGCGCTTCGAACACACGCACCGACCAGTATGGAGGATCGCTCGAGAATCGGGCCCGATTCTGCCTCGAAGTTGCCGAGGCCGTGCTCACCGTGTGGGAGCCCGGCAAGGTGGGCTATCGCGTGAGCCCACTGGGCGAGGCATCCGACAATCCTCAAGACCGGCCGATCGACACCTACTCGTACCTTGCGGCCGAACTCGGCAAGCTGGGCCTGGCGTACATCCACGTCGTGGAAGAGTTCGGCAGCGCCACGCGCAGCGACGAGAACGAGCCCGTGTTCGCCGCCATCCGCAGCGCCTTCCGCGACGCCGGCGGCCACGCGTACGTCGGCAATGGCGAGTACACCGCCGAGACCGCCGCCCAACGGATTGCCACCGACAAGGCCGATGCCATCGCATTCGGCAAGCCCTTCATCAGCAATCCCGACCTGGCCGAGCGATTCCGCCGCGACGCGCCGTTGAACGAGTGGGATCGCGACACCTTCTACGGCGGTGGGGCCGAGGGCTACACGACGTATCCCCCACTCGACTGACGGGAATCCGGGGCGACGGAAAGGGCGCTGCGAATACTCACGATGGAACGGGTGTTCGTGCGATGCAAGGAACGCCGCCGCTACGCGACCAATGAGTCGGACTACCTGCCGGAGGACTTATGCCCATGGGAACCCGACCCGCCCTCGTCCGTGCCGCCTCGATCGTCACGATCGCCCTCATAGCCGCCACCATGGCCGTTGCCAGCGTGCTGCGTCCGATACCATTTACGAGCCAGCAGACTCCAGCCGAGGGTTCCGCGATGACCACCACCGATTCGACCACTTCTGAATCCAGGCACGCCGCTACGACGCCGCTCAAGGTCTTCGACTTCAACGGCAGTCTCGTCGGCCCGATGCCGCTCCCACGCCTCGAACTGACCGATTCCCAGTGGGAAGAACGCTTGAGCCCGGAAGCCTTTCGCATCCTCCGCAAGGCCGGCACCGAGGCCGCCTTCTGCGGCACGCTGCTGGACAACAAGAAGGACGGCGTGTACGCGTGCGCCGGCTGTGCCTTGCCGCTCTTCGCCAGCGACGCCAAGTTCACCAGCGGCACCGGCTGGCCCAGCTTCTTCAAGCCCGTGGCCACCGAGAATATCAACATCGAGCAGGACACCAGTTTTGGCATGGTCCGTACCGAGATCCTCTGCGCCCGCTGCGACGGCCACCTGGGCCACGTCTTTAACGATGGCCCCGAGCCGACGGGCATGCGCTTCTGCGTGAACAGCGAGAGCCTTATGTTCACCGAGGCCGAAGACGTGAAGAGCCTGGGCGAGGTCGCCGTCGCCTACTTTGCTGGTGGCTGCTTCTGGTGCGTCGAGGGCGTGTTCGAGCAACTCAAGGGCGTGTACGACGTCACGAGCGGATACACCGGTGGCCACGAGAACCCCGAGACCCTGCCGGTGACCTATAAGCAGGTCTACACCGGCGCCACCGGCCATGCCGAGACCGTGCGCATCGTGTACGACCCCAAGGTGATCAGCTACGAGGCCCTGCTCGAGGTCCACTTCGCCACGCACGACCCGACCACGCTCAACCGCCAGGGCGCCGACGTAGGCACGCACTACCGCAGCGCCATCTTCTTCGCCAACGACCAGGAGAAGAAGGCCGCCGCCGCGTTCATCAAGGACCTCGAAGCCAGTGGCGAGTTCAAGAGCCCGATCGTGACCACACTGGAACCACTCAACGGCTTCCAGGTGGCCGAGGACTACCACCAGAACTACGCCGAGCTGAACCCCGACCAGCCCTACATCTGCAACGTGGCGGCGCCCAAGATCAAGAAGGTCCGTGAGAAGTTCCCGCAGAAGGTTCGGTAGGAGTAATCTTGGTCGCTCCGTAGCGGCCTCCGGCCGCACACTCGCTTGAGCGTGCTGACTCGTCACTTCCTGGGCATAAGAAAGCGAGGGCCGCGGGGCCCTCGCTTGTTGTTGTGGATGTTACATCAAGCCCGCGGCGATCAGGTGGCCCTGGCCGCCTCGGCCTGCGGCTCGTCGGGCTTGGCCTTGGCCGACGCCTCGTCCATCTGCTCGGGCTCGGCGCCCAGGTTGGCCACGCCCCAGTCGCTCTGCACGCCGTTGGTCAGCCGCGTCGCGGCCCGGTAGGCGTAGCCGGCCACGCCCGCCTGGGCGTTGTTGTCGGTGGAGGTCTTGAGCGTCACCAACGGCCCCGCTCGATAGTACGCAAACCGATAGAAGCATTTCGCACATTCGCGCACGAGCACGGCTGTTTCTCGGTGGATCATGAAGAAAGCGTGAGGGAGGGCAACAGGCACCGAGCAGACTATGGAGTAGTGGCGTGATAGAGCCCCGAAGTTCCTTTCGAGCGGCACCGACATCGCAATTTGGCGTCGCAGAAACCGTGGCAGCGGGGAAGCGGAGCGATGACGCCTCCAATGTGCCGTTCAGCGACCTCGGCATGGTGGCCTCGGCGATCGGCGCTACGCGTGTGCCGTGGCGCGAGGAGCAAGAGGGCTCCGGGCTCAGCATCGATCTGGTCGGCCGAGCCATGGCGCTCTCGCGCGAGCTCGCCAATGTCTGGCTGCTGCCCTCCCCGGACACGATGGCCACGATGGCCTCGGCGATATGCCGGTTCCTGGAGACGCCGCCCAGGGCGGGCTTTGAAGCGCCAGCCGCTCGTTCGGGGAATCTGGCCCTTGCTGATTCGTCTCACGAACTGGCAGGCCCCGAGGTTGCGCTCGTGCTTGGCAGCCGGGTCGATCAAGTACGCTGGACGCCATGGCTGGTCGGAGTCGCGAGCGCAAGGCCCATGGGGTCCATGCCTGGCACAACCGAGAGCGAACCGCCGCACTGGGGTTTGCGTCCGGCCGCGCGCGACGCGGAGCGCTCGATCCCGATCCCCTGCCCTTCGGGTTCGGACGGATCGCCCTGGCGCGATCGCCTCGCGGCCTTGTCGTGGGAAGGCTCTGGTGACGGCTGGTACGCGTTCAGGGCCGCCCTCGCCTCGCCATCCATGGCGTTCTCTGTCCACACAACCACAAGCGATGGCTTCGCCGAGCAGGTGCTGTTGTGCCTGACGAGGCGCCCCCGTGGCCAGGTCAGCGAGGAGCACAGCGCCGTCATACGGTTAGCTCTCGAAATGTGCGCCGAAGCACTCGCGGTCGCGCTGCCGCAGCCGGTTTCGGGCGAGAGGGTGCTCGTCACGCCGCCCGAGGCGGCCATCGCCAAGTGGCTCGCGCGTGGCTTCACGGGCAACGACATCGCGCAGATGATCGATCGGAGCCCGCACACCGTGCACGACCACATCAAGAGCCTGCACCGCAAGCTCGGCGTCAACTCGAGGTCGGAACTGCTGGCCCGCGTCCTTGGTGTTAGCCGGGACGCATCGACGGCGGTGCACGCCTGGGCGAGCTAGTCGCCCTGCATGACCTCCTGTCCGTACTCCAGGAAACCGCGGACGACCGCCACGATCTGGCCCGAGATCACGACCTCGGGATAGATCGGTGGCGAGGGCTGGGTCGTCGAAAGGGCCTGGGTACTCCGACACACTTTGACCCACTTCTGCGATTGCTCGTCAAAGTGCCACACATACGAGTACGATCCCGCGGTGTTGATGGCGGACGCTCGTAGCGATGTGGGGCCCCAGCAGCCTGGACACGGATCGGGAATGTTCTGCGTCGAACTACCATCATCATACCGAAAGAACACCGCCGATGCCGCCAGCGCCCAATTCGCGTCGAACGTGCCGGGCGTACTCGAGGAGTCCACGACCCACTGGTGGACCGCCTCGTAGTCAACATCTCTCCAACTCGCCGACTTGGTCAACCCGGGGTCGTATGCCTGGATGAACAAGTTGTAGTGGCTCTGAACCGCAGAATAGTTGTCTTCGACGGCTTGTGGCACCAGCACTTCCAGTTGGTATGAGTAGTTGGCGTGGTGGACTTGCAAATCGGTCATCGGTCGAGCTCCTAAATGGCTGAGTGGTCATCGTGGGATGCTGCGCGCACAGCGAAACCCGATGCCAACGATGCGAGCGTCCATGGGCTGCTCCGGCATGGCCGTGAGGTCGTCCCCCCCAGAGATCGGTGTTTCCCAGCAATGGCCAAGGACCAGCCGCTCTGGCGCCAGCGCGTCCTCATCCAGTGGACGTGAGCCGGTCCATTCACGAACATTGCCAAAGAGGTTGGCAACGCCTTCTGGAGTGAGGTCGGGGGAGAGCGTTGACGTGTCATGGACTGCCCGAGCACCGGCCTGGTACATCGTCCGGGCCTCATCGGAGCCTGCCGGTCGATATGCCGCGGTACGAATCTCCTCGTACCCAGGAATCACCAGGAATGTCACACCGAGCGATGATGGATCCGGAGCTGATTCGGCCGTCGAGTACCGCCGCCCCTTCGGCCCACGCGCCGCGTAGAGCCACTCCGGAGCGGTCGGCAGCCGCTTACCGCACCACTCGGCGTAGGCCTGGGCCTCGCCCCAGGTGATGCCCACGACCGGCCAGTCGCGCCACTGCGGCGGGCATGACGGGCCACCCCAGATCGGCGGCGGCGGGGCGTCGGTGGTGGGGTCCTGGACGAACGCCTCGTACTGGGCGTTGGAGACCTCGTAGCGGTCGAGCAGGAAGGGCTCGGTCAGGGTCGAGGCGATCTGCGCGTACCCATCGCGGATCGACGGGTCGACGGGGAACTGGACGGGATCGAACAGCACCATGGTCTGGGCGTCGGCGTCGCCAGCCCGCAGCCTCGGGGTCAGGCGGGTCGTCGTGTTCGCGCCGAGCCAGCGTGAGAATTCGGCGTAGGCGCCCGAGGAATCGATCACCGTCACGCGGTACAGGCCTTCCTCGACGCGGAACCGCCGCCCGACACCGCTCGACGCTCCCATGGGGGTCGCGAACGGCTCGCTCAGGGGCTGCACGAAGACGCGGACATCGGGATCGACGCCCACGATGATGACCGAGGGCCTCGGATCGTTGACCATCACCAGCACCGTCCCGGTGATCACGACCGCGACGCACGCGGCCAGGAGCGCGACCGCGGCCACGCGGTGCCGCTGGTACCGGCGTCGCAGCCGCCGCCACGCCGGCTCGGGCCGTGCCAGGATTGGCCGATCGTTCAGCCAGGCGCGCAGGTCCGCCGCCAGGTGACCGGCGCTCTGGTAGCGGTCGGTGGACGATTCCGCCAGGGCCATCTGGCAGATGACGTCCAGATCCCTGGGAATCGCCTGATCGAGTCGCCGCAGAGACGGGGCCTCTCGCTTTGAGTTTGAACCCTGGTTGCCGGATGCTCCGGACTCGAACGGCAGCCTGCCGGCGAGGGCCTCGAACAGCACCACACCAAGCGAGTAGACGTCGCTGCGCCCATCGACCTGGCCGCCGTGGCGCTGCTCGGGGCTCGCGTACGCCGAACTGCCCATCTGGCTCACGGCCAGCAGGGAGGTCTCGTCCCCGCTTCGCATCGCGATGCCGAAGTCCAGCAGGTGTGGCTTGCCCGAGCCGTCGATCATGATGTTCGAGGGCTTGACGTCCCGATGCACGATGCCGGCCACGTGCGCCTGCTCGAGGGCCTCGGCCACCATCGCGAGCGTCGAGGCGACCTCCTGGTGCCACTGCCTGGCTGCGCTGCCCTTGGGCCGGGCACGGGCGGCGTCGTCGAGGTGCTGCCGGAGCGTGCGCCCGTCGATGTAGGGCGTCACGATGTACCGGATTCCCTTGCTGGAACCGAAGAGGTAGACGGGCACGATCGCCGGATGCTGGAGCTGCGACGCGTGGATCGCTTCCTGCTTGAAGCTGGCCAGGAATCGGGGCGATCGGGCGTAGCGTGCATCGAGGATCTTGACGGCGACGTCGCGACGCAGCGTCAGATCACGAGCGAGATACACCACGCCCATGCCGCCCCGCCCGATCTCGCGGCGGAGCTCGAAGTCGCCCAGCCGGAATGGGAGTTCGATGTCCTCGCCCTCGCCTTCGCCTTCGGGAATCGGCGAAGCGTGCGGACCGGGCGAGAGCAACTGCGAGGTCGTCTCGGCGTGCCGCGACAGCAGCGTGCGCATCCGGGCTCGCTCGACCTCTCCCGGGCAGGCCCCCTGGAGAAAGGGCTCGCGATCGGCCTCGGCCATCGAGAGCGCCGCCAGGAACACGGCCTTCTCGTCGAACGGGACGCGGGTTGGTCCCCGGTCTGGGTCCATCATCACGCCCCCTCGGCATCCGGTTTTCGGCCATCGAGCCGATCGGCCAGCCACGTCGTTCCGCTCTTCATCGCACCGACCCCCACGAACATCGACAGGTCGCCGAACGGCGGGGACACCGTCG
>JAUHYE010000154.1 GCA_030426395.1 Phycisphaerae bacterium | reverse complement strand
CGATGGTCGCGGCATACGCCATGCTCATGGCTGTCGCGACGGGCCACCAGGCCGCGATCATGGCGCCCACCGAGATCCTGGCCGAGCAGCACGAACGCTCGCTGCGGGCGATGCTGAAGAAGGCCGACGTTCGCGTCGCGATGCTGACTGGCGCACTGAGCACGTCCGAGCGTCAAAGTGTGCTCGCGGAGATTGCCATGGGCCACGCCGACATCGTGGTGGGCACGCACGCTTTGCTCACCGAGAGCGTCAAGTTCAAGAGCCTCGCGCTGGCCATCATCGACGAGCAGCACCGCTTCGGCGTCCACCAGCGGGCGGCCCTGCGAGACAAAGCTGGCGAGACCATACCGCACACGCTCGTCATGACCGCCACACCCATCCCGCGCACCGTGGCTATCAGCGTGCTCGGCGATCTCGACGTCACGACCATCGGCGACATGCCGCCCGGCCGCAAACCGGTCCACACCGAGCACATCCCAGGTCCCACGCGAGACTGGGCCTACGAAAGGCTGCGCGAGCATGTCGGCAAGGGCGGCCTCGGCTTCGTCGTCGCACCAGCCATCGGCGACAACACCCAGCAACTCGAGCTCGCGGCAACGGGGGACGCAGAGCCGAGCAAGGAACCGCTCGTCGGCGTACTCGAACTGGTCAAGGAACTCGAGTCTGGCCCGTTGAAGGGCTTGCGGCTTGGGCTTCTCCACGGCAAGATGCCCACGGCCGCGCGAGAAGCGGTCATGGAGCGATTCCGCAGCGGTGACGTCCAGGTGCTCGTCGCGACCACCATCGTCGAGGTCGGCGTCGACGTGCCCGGAGCGACGTGCATGGTGATCGAGCAGGCCGACCGTTTCGGCCTCGCCCAGTTGCACCAGCTCCGCGGACGTATCGGGCGCGGTGGCGTGCCCGAAGGGTTGCGCCCGGAGTGCCTGCTCGTGGCCGACCCGACCACCGACGTGGGCGCGAAGCGAATGGGGGCGATCACGAGCACGAACGATGGATTCAGACTTGCCGAGGCCGACTTCGCATTGCGAGGTCCCGGCGAACTCTTCGGTTCACGTCAATCGGGTGCCATCCCGCTGCGCGTAGCCGACCTAGTGCGTGACGCTAAACTCTTAGAACTCGCCCGACGCGACGCCCAGGATTGGGTTGCCCGATCCCCGAAGTTGGGACATGCGGACGATGTGGTGCTTCGCCGTCGCGTGCTTCGAACAGTTGGCGAGTGGCTGGGGCTTGCCGACGTGGGATGACCGCGTTGGTGTAGCGAGTCAGTCACGTGACCCCACGCTCACCGTGAGCGTGGCGGACGAAACTTCCGCCTCGGCCTGCTTGTGCAGCTTGCGGGCACGGTGCTCGCTCCAGTCCGTCACTTGCAGATCGGGGCTGCCGATGCCATCGTGCGTGCGGATGATGTCGTAGGTGTTGTCGCGCTGCGATGGGAGGTATCCGGCGTCGCGGATCAGACGGCACAGCACGGGTTCGTTCAGGCAATACGTCGTGCCGGCCGACGACACCACGTTCTCCTCCATCATCACGCTGCCCATGTCGTTTGCGCCAAACTTCAGGCCGACTTGGCCGACGTGCGGGCCCATGGTCACCCAACTGCTGCCGATGGAGTAGATGTTGTCGAGCATCAACCGGCTGAGCGCCTGTGTGCGCAGATACTGCGTCGCGCCCGCCAGTCGCAGGCGGCGGCCGAACTCGGTGTGCATGTCCTTCGTGCCGCTGCCGTCGAGCTGTGCGACCACATCACCGGGGAAATCACCCGAGTCGTCCTCGCCCTGCCCCCACTCGCGCAAGCGGCCGAGAGCCGTGTTCTCGCGCTGGAAGGGCCAACTGATGAACGCCTTGTAGTGCCCGAAGCTCGGGGTCGCGATCGGTTCGCCCGGTCCGGCGTCCATCGGGTCGCGAGCGCCGCCCTCGAGCAGCGCCCGGTCCTGCCACTCGCGTACGAGACGCATGTGGTGCACGCGGTCGGCTAGCCCTTCGATGTGCCCGAACATCATCGTGGCGCTGGTGAACATGCCGAGCGTGTGCGCGACGTACATGCACGTTAGCCACGCTTCGGCGTCGCACTTGCCAAGCCCGATCTTGCGGCGCACAGCCGGCGCGAAGATCTCGCCGCCTCCGCCGGGCAGGCTATCGAGCCCAGCCTCGCGCAGGCGCACCATGACCCAGCGGATCTTGTCCTCCAGCGTCGAGCCGGGAGGATTGAAGAAGTGCACGAACTCGATGAACTCCGGCGGACTGAACGCGTGGATGTGGATGTGCGGGAATCGCTCCTTGATGCCGCGCAATAGTCCCAGGTACCAGTCCAGCGGCAGGGCCGGGTTCATGCCCCCTTGCATCAGGATCTGGGTGCCGCCGATATCGCTCAACTCGGCGATCTTCTCGTAGATGTCCTCGTACTCGAGCGTGTACGAGTCGTGGTCCTCCGCGTCGCGCCGGAACGCGCAGAAGATGCATTTGGCGCTGCACACGTTGGTGTAGTTGATGTTGCGGTCGATGACGTAGGTGCGGTAGGTGTCGCCGTGGACCTGACGGCAGCGCGCGTCGGCCCAGCGGCCAAGCTCGGCCAGGGGCATGTTCTCGAGGATGTCCAGGGCCTGCTCGGAAGTCAGCCGGGCGTGCCCATGCACCACCGCGTCCAGCAGCCCGCGATCGGCGGCGGCAAGGTGGGCGTGCTCCTGGGGTGCCTTGTAGATCGACGGCATGCGGTCCTCCGGGTGGCTCGTACGCACCATTGTTGCCGGCATCGGCGGGCTGGTACAGGAAGCTTTCAGAAATATTTGAAACTCATCCCCCCGGTCCGATCTTCCCGGAATCTGCATCGCCCGTGTCGAATGCGACGCCCGTAAGGCTTGCGAAGCGGGCATCGGCTGGGGTGGAAGGGAAGACCACTGGGCTCGGTGTCCGGTCGAATCGATACCTCTACGGGGCGTCGCGCGCCCTTCTGGAGGACTCTGCCGATGCCCTACACCGCACGCCCGCACGTCTCGGGGGCCCTGGTGCAGCTTCGCACCACCGTCACCTGGTCTGCCACGGCCGTCATCGCCGCGGCGGTGCTCCAGATGCTGGCCTTCGGCTTCGTCCACTTCACCGATGTCCGCTGGACCGTCCAGGAGACGCCAGCATCGGCCCAGCAACTCACCGTCGTGACGCCCGAGGCCAGGACCGCCGCTGCTCCGGGAGAGCGGCCGGGCCGGGCCGCCCGGGGCGCGAGGCAGGTCCAGGCCGAGCCCGAGCGGGTTCTCAGCCGCTGGGACGGCACGCTTCGCACGTTTACGGACGCGTCGGCGTCGGTCGGCCTGATCTCGGCGGCGACGCTCTGGATCGCCGTGGGGCTGGGCGTTGTCGTCGCCGGTGGCGGGAGCGTTCCGGGCGTCGAGCAGGCCGTTCGAGCGAGCACCTGGGCCACCGTGCTGGGGCTCTCGTCGATTCCGCTTATCGTGACCCTGCCAGGCCTGCCGCTTAACGGCTCGTTCGCCAGTTATCAGACACTGCTCGCCGCTAGTGAGGGCGCGCAGAAGCTCGACACCGTCGCGTTGATCGCCTCTCACCTCGCACTGCCGCTTATGGCGGCTGTGTTGGCGGGGTACACGTTGTTGTGCTTCCGCGAGGGCGTCGAGGCGGGTGTCATCGTTCGCTCAGTGAGCGAGCTCGACCGCAAGCTCGACAAGGAATTGGACACCATCCGCTCCAACGGCATTGCCAGTAACCACGGCCAGCGCACCGTCGGCGTCGTTGATCGACCAATGGGCGAAGACGCCCCTGCCCAGGAGAGCCCCTCCAAGTCGCGCTCGTGGGTGTCCGACCGCGACCGAGGCATGGGCGACGCCTCGCCCGGCAACCCGCTCCGTAGGCCGATGTAAGCCGGGGTCAGGGCCCATTCGCGTCGCCGTAGGCGTCCAGGAAGGTGGCCATGTCCGTCGCGTCGATCACGCCGTCGGCGTCGGTGTCGGCCCGGCGGTGCCCGCTCCAGAACAGGTCGTTGTAGATCGCCATGTCGCTCATGTCCGTGCTCTCGCTGGCGTTCAGGTCGGTGGTGAAGCAGAAGAACGGCGTCTTGAACAGCCAGACCGCCCGCTCGGTGGGATCCTCGACGAGCGTGTGCGTCGAAAAGAACGCGCACGCGTTCGGGCCGCACTACGGCCAGGAATCTCTGTTCGGTCGCTACAAGAACGGCGATCCTTTGACGCCACGCGATTGGGCATCCTGCTCCGATTTCTCTTGATTGGTCGGGCGATTTGTGGCATACTGTGGATATGCAACGCTCAGCACATGTGGCCCTGACCGCCCTGTTGCCGATCCTGGCCTGCGAGGCGCTCGCCGACCCCTGCCAGGTCGATCGCCTTGTCGCCCCTGGCCCCTTCGCCCCGACCTCATTCGGCAACAGCATCGCCCACAGCGGCGACTACTGGTTCATAGCCGATTACCGATCCCAGATCCTCTGCTCCGGGTTCGGATGCGGGGCCGGCGCGGTGTACGTCTATGAGATGATCGAGGGCGAGTTGTTCTATCTGCAGACACTCACCTCGCCCGCTCCGATGACACCAGACAATTTTGGACGTTCCATCGATGCCGAGGACGGCGTGCTGGTCGTCGGGTCTCCTTTCAGCGCTGCGCCTGGCCTGAGTGGGAGGCCCGGCGCGGTGTTCGTGTACAGGCTTGAGGAAGGGCTGTGGCAGCAGGCGTCAATCATTGCGCCGCCCGTGGGTGGCGACGCCTTCGGCAGCGTCGTGTCGCTCGATGGCGACAGTCTGGCCGTTGCCGATGTTGGCAATGACCGCATCTTGGTGTACCGGTTCGACGGCACGAGTTGGGAACTGACCGATGAGTTGCTGCCCCCGCCGGAGGTTTCGGCCCGTTCCGGCTTTGGCTGGGTGATGATGGCCGGCGAAGGTCGCATCGCCGTCGGCGCACAGCAAGACCGCTCAGTGATCGGTGCCGGCGGCTCGTTCCATGTCTATCGCGAAGTGTCCCCCGGCCAGTACGAGATCGAACACAGCGAGTATTCCCAGGTGCAGCAAGTACTGGGATCGGCGATCGCGATAGATGGCGATGAGATGTATGTTGGAGCGATTGCGGCTACTCGGGATTTTGAACAGCAGGGTGTTGTATATCGATACCGATTTGAAGCGGGGAGCTGGGTAGAGCATGGTGAGATTGTCGGACAGCCAGCAGGGCAGGGATGGGGTTTTGGAGGAAACCTTGTTGTCGCCGAAGATGTACTGGCTATCGAGTCGCAACTCGATAGGGCGGTATGCCTTTATCGACCTGATGCCGAAGGCGTTTGGCAACAGTTCGCTCGGCTGCGTCCAGAAACAAGTACCTATGCTGACCGATTCGGTTCCGCGCTGGCGCTCGATGGCAACACACTGCTCGTCGGTGCACATAATGAAAGCGACACATTCGGCGGTGACCTCTACGGCGCGACCTATCAGTTCGATCTCGCCTGCAACCCATGCCTGGCCGACCTCGACGCCGACGGCTCGCTCACCATCTTCGACTTCCTGGCGTTTATGAACCTCTTCGACGCCGGCGACGCGATCGCCGACTTCGACGGCGACGGCGAGTTGACCATCTTCGACTTTCTGGCGTTCCAGACGGCGTTCGACGCCGGGTGCGAGTAGCGGCTGGCCGGGCCACCGCCGGCTACGCTGGGTCATGAGCATCACCAGGCGAAGCGTGCTTTCGGGCGGGGTGTTGGGCGTGGCCGGGGCGGCCGTGGGGCTGGGGTGGCCCAGGGAGGCCGTTGCGAAGCCGCGTGCGAGCCGCGGGCCCGGGGATGAGCATCGCGGGCCGGTCGTGGTCGCCAGCGCGAACGGGCTGGGGGCGGTCGAGCGGGCGTTCGGCATGATAGGGGGCGGCGCGGACCCGGCCGACGCCGTGGTCGCGGGCGTGGCGTTGGTGGAGGACGACGCCGACGACATCAGCGTTGGGTATGGCGGGCTGCCCAACGAGGATGGCGTGATCCAGCTCGACGCGTCGGTGATGCACGGGCCGACGCACAAGAGCGGG
>JAUHYE010000153.1 GCA_030426395.1 Phycisphaerae bacterium | reverse complement strand
CCGCGGGCTACCTGCTCTACACCGCGCACACCGCGAAGAACGTCTTTAACCTGGTGCCGGGCCAGGACCAGGTCTACTGGTGCACCGCCGACTGCGGCTGGATCACCGGGCACAGCTACATCGTCTACGGCATCCTGCCCAACCGTGTGCCCACGCTGATGTACGAGGGCGCGCCCAACGAACCGGGCGAGGACCGCTTCTGGGACATCGTGCAGCGCCACAAGGTCACGCACTTCTACACCGCGCCCACGGCCATCCGCGCGTTCATGAAGTGGGGCGACGAGCACCCGGCCAAGCACGACCTCGACTCTTTGCAAGTGCTCGGCACCGTGGGCGAACCCATCAATCCCGCGGCCTGGACGTGGTACCGCGAGAGGATCGGCGGGGGCAAATGCCCGATCGTCGACACCTACTGGCAGACCGAGACCGGCGGCCACGTCATCACGCCCCTGCCCGGTGCCACGCCTACGCGGCCGGGCTCGTGCACGCGGCCCTTCTTCGGCGTCGACGCCGCGGTGGTGCACCCCGACGGCACCGAGGTCGATTGCGATCACGGCGGGCTCATGGTCATCCGCAAGCCCTGGCCCGGCATGCTCCGCGGCGTCTACGGCGACCGCGACCGCTTCATCGACACATACTTCTCGACGGTCAAGATCAACGGCAAGCCCGTCTACACCGCCGGCGACGGCGCGCGCAAGGACACCGACGGCAACTTCTGGATCATGGGCCGCATCGACGACGTCATCAACGTCTCGGGTCATCGCCTGGGCACGATGGAGGTCGAGAGCGCGCTCGTTGCCCACGACGCCGTCGTCGAGGCGGCGGTGGTGGGGGTGCCCCATGAGATCAAGGGCACGGGCATCGCCGCGTTCGTGACGCTCGCGGGCGGCGTGCAGCCGAGCGACGACCTTAAGAAGCAGCTTGGCGCGCACGTGGCCGACGTGATCGGCGCCATCGCGCGGCCCGACCAGGTACGATTCGCCGAGGCCCTGCCCAAGACCCGCAGCGGCAAGATCATGCGCCGCCTGCTCCGCGCCATCGCCGCGGGCGAGGCCGACACCGGGCAGGACACCTCCACCCTCGAGGACTTCACCGTGCTCGCCAAGCTACGCGAAAGCGAGGAGGGTTAGCGAGAGCTTATCTGGTGCCAGCCTCTGTGCTATGGGGCGGCTTGACGCTCACATGCACCACCATGTGGAGACCTGGAATCGTGCCGGCCGGGTGGCGCTCAGGGATGACTCGCAAGACCGAACAGCCTTACTCCGCGTCGTCGAAGTCGTCCTTGTAGGCGATCTCGAAGTCGTGCACGGTGGCGACCTGGGCGGCGCTCTTGCTCGCGAAGTCTTCGAAGCGAGAGACGATCGTGTCGGCGTCGCCGGCCAGGGATCCCATCACACGGAACTTGTTGGTAAGGATGTCATGCAAGTCGGCGGTGGTGTTGCGGGCGTGGCCGGCGGGGTACATGACCAGGCCTGAGTCGTAGATCTTCCCGGCCTGGTCAGTGATGACCATGCTGGTGGGGATGCCGTCGGGGTACTTGTCGTCGTAGGCCTTGCCGCCGTGCTCGAAAGTGATCTTGTCCATGAGCGAGCGGGTGACGGTGTTGTGGATCGAGGCGCGGTCGTAGTCGTAGGGGGTGAGGATGAGGTCCTTCCAATTGACCTTCTTGGACTCGAGGGCCTTGCGAATCAGCGTCGACACGATGTAGACCATGCTGTGGTCGGCGCTCTGGCGGGTGGTGGGGTTGCGCTTGGCCGGGTCGCCGATGATGCCGAAGGCCGGCTCGTAGGCGACGATGTTGATGTTCTTGATGGCCCCGCCGTCGGCATGCTCGAGCAGGCCGGGGTTCTTGGTGAACAGGTCGATGACGGCCTGGAGCGCGCCCGCGCTCTGGTGCTCGTACAGGCCCAGCTTGAAGTGCATGCCCATGACGGCGAAGTCGCTGCCACTCTTGGCGAGCACCAGATCGAAAGGACTCGCGTCGGCCTTCTCGGTGTTGGCGTCGGTCGCGTTGACGGCCTTGAACATCTGGCCGGGGCCCTCGAAGATGCGGAAGATCGCCTCTGGGTTGCGGAAGATGTCGCGCGGGCCCAGGAAGCCGGCCATGGCGCGCTTCATGCTGAGGATCGCCACCTCGGTGCTGATGGCGGCGCTGGCGCCCTTGCTGTCGCTGAGCTGCTTGCCGGCGCGGATCGCCCTAAACGGAATGTAGTGGGCCACGACCATGCCGATGGCACGCTCGATCTGCTCCTCGGTGGCGCCGAGCATGGCGCCGAAAACCGCGGCGCTGGCGATGGCGCCGTGGACGACGTGGTCGACCTTGTACGTCTTGAGGCTGAAGACCTCGGCCAGGCGGCCGCGGATCTCGTCGAGGCAGACCATGCCCTTGAGCGCGACGTCGCCACCCGCGCCGAGCATCTGGGCGGCGGCGACCGGGACGGCGTAGAAGTCGTTGTGACCGAACTCGCCGGCGGTGTGGCCCAGGGCGGGGTTGTAGCCGAAGTTGGTGCCGTTGCTGTCCCACTCGCGGACGGCGTTGGCGTTGGCGAGGATGGCCTTCTCGGCCTTCACGCGCTGGGGCGAGCCGAAGCAGGTGGCCCCGTGCGTGGTGGCCGTGCCCAGCGGCTTGCCGGTGTGGCCGGCGGGCACCGCGTACTCGAGCGCTTCGGCCCGCAGGATCGTCGGGGCATTGGTCCGCAGGGCCAGGGCGCTCACGCCGCAGAGGCACGCATCGGTATAGAACAGATTGGTCCGGTCGAGCACGCTCTGGTCGGGGGTGCCGCTGGCCATGAAGTCGATGGCGTAGCGGGCGATGCCGCGGGCCTGGTTGGTATCGGCGGGGAGGGTGGTGTGCGTGTCGGTGCTGGAGGCGGGAGCGGCGGCTTGGGTCATGTTTGGGGGTCCTCTGGAGTGGTGGGGGAGGGTAGGGGGGTGGTGGCGCGGCGGCGATGCTTGCGCTGATAACCCACGATCCACTTGAGCTTGAACTCGACGTACCTCATCACCACGGGCGGCAGAATCACGATCCAAAGCGGCGGGAAGGCAAACGACATCTTCCAGACAAGCGGGATGTTGCCGAAAAACCAGAGAAGGGTGCCCGTGTGTGCAACCGACCCCAAGAGACACGCGATGGTGATGCGCCGACTCACCGCGATACTTCTTCGACGCTTATCTCGCACAGCATCTGGGAACCAGCAGTCGGCAATGTGACGAAGCGCAGGCCTCACGCTGCCGCCGGGCTGCTCAATAGTCAGGCGAATACCCGTAAACAGGTCAAATGTCCACTTGTTCCCTGAGGGATTGATGCTGAGTCGGCGCACATCCGCCCAGGAAAAGTGTTCAGTTTTGCCCTTTCGTCGCGTAATCGCGGCTCCATCGCAGTCGACACAGAACGCTCGTCTGGTCAAACCGGTAGAGTGGCTGAAACGAGTACTCCATGTTGGAAGGATGATGTTGCGCTTCCACCATCTTTCGGACGCGCGATAGGCAACCCACAGCGCATACCGACTCTCAAATGAAACAACGTGTAGCACTCGGGGATGGCGACGTATGCGCACCGCTCGGACAAGAGTGTTCTTCCACTGATGGGCACCGCCCACGCGCCAATACCCAACCCCCCTGCCAATCAACCGTGGCTCGTGCGGCTCGGTGCGCACCACAACGAGCCGGTCCAGGCGCGGCTCGACGAACACTCGGATGGGCTTGCGCTTGGCGATTCTCGGTGTCTCCTGAACGAACTTTCATGGGCGATCCATGGTATGAGCTACCAGCCGTAGAGTTGCGACTACACATCCAGGCAGGAGGAGCCACGCCATGCAGATCCAGTACAACTACGCCAACATCGAATCGTCCGACAGCCTCGAGCGGCACATCGCCGAGCAAGTCGATCATCACCTCGGTCGGTTCAAGGACGAGCTCACACGCATCGAGGTGCACCTAGGCGACGAGAACAGCGCGAAGAAGTCCGGGGCCGCCGACAAGCGGTGCATGATGGAGGCCCGGCCCGAGGGGCTCGATCCGATCGCCGTCGAAGCGCACGCGGACCAGTTCGAGCCGGCCATCCACGACGCGGTGGGCAAACTCAAGCGGGCCCTCGCAAGCCGGCTGCACCGCGACTGATCGCGAGACTCACGCCCCCACGCTGCCCGCATACACAAACCACCCAAGCCCCGTAAAGAACAACCACCAGCCATACAGCCAGTGCTCGACGCCGACGGCCAGGAGCGACTTCGTGCGCACCCACGTCCAGGCGAAGAGGACGCCGCCGGGCAGGGTGATGACGAATGCCATCATCCCCCAGAACGGCGCGTGCAGCCAAACGAAGGCGAGCACGTTGAGCGTGAACAGCATGCGCGGGTTGGGGATGATGCGCTGGTAGCGGTGGAAGAAGAACGCGCGGTGGGTGACCTCTTGCGGGAAGGCGCTGGCGATGGGGTAGCCAATGGCGATCGCGAGCAATAGCAGGGGCGCCTCGCGCGGCAGGCGGAGGAAGTGCCGGGTCTCCTGGCCGTCGCTGGTGGTCAGGGTCATGATGCCGGTGAAGTTCTGGAGCAGCCAGGCGATGCCCAGCATGGCGGCGGCGTTGACCAGGAACAGCGGGACCATGCGCGGCAGGTCACGTTTGAAAGTCCGCCAGTTCCAGAGTTGGCGGTTGTCGAAGGTCGGGTCGATCAGCAGGAACAGACCCAAGGCGAGGCCAAACAGGAAGACCATCGGCAGCAGCACGCTCCCGGGCGGCCAGGGCGGGTTCGCGAGCACGGTGAGGCCGACGGCATCGAACAGCGGATCGAACCGCTCGGCGGGATCCATGACCGCTGCGACGAGGGCTGGGAGAAAGGCATAAAGGCCCACGAATTCGACCCAGAGCCAGGTGCGGCCGAAGCGGCCGAGGGGCTTCGGCTGTGGCACTTCGGGCTCAACCGGGCCCGGCTGGGTGGGTGGCGTCTTGGCTTTGGAGGCATTTGGACTCATTGGCTGGACAATCATGGCCTATCCAGGCCAGTACAGGGCCCCGGCGGATGGAATCCCTGTGCGCCCCCCTACTGCCCATAGACCGCCGATAATCCCAGTTATGTTGAATTTAAAGTTTGGGCAGCGGGACCGGCGGCTGGGTTGGGGGTTGGGTGAGAGTCCGGGCAGTTCAGGAACCGGCCGGCCTGGGCAGCGGGATCGCCTCGAATTCGTCCCGCTGGGCGGCGAACTCGGTGTACTGGTCGGTCGCGATGGTGTCGACACCGGCCTCGCGCATGGCTTGCCAGCGGATGCGGGCCCGCTCGAGGACGCCGGCATGGGCGACGCGGCGGGCGCCGGCATTGGCGGCGCGGTCGCGCAGGAATTCGTCGAAATGCTCGCGGTCCACCATGCCGACGAAGCCATTCTCGATGGCGATGTCGACGCTGCGGTGGCTGGGCGAGATCATCCGCGCGGTGGAGATGCGTGCGACGAGCTGGCTGTCGGGGATGTCGAAATCCGCGATAAGCCGTGGCGGGATGGCGCCGCCGCAGGGTTTGATCCGCCCGCCGCGGTCGAGCAGCGCCACCTTGCGGCCGGCGCGCGCCAGATCTTCCGCCGCCGTGGCCCCGCTCGGGCCGCCGCCGATCACCACAATGTCGAACGTCTCGCGCATGGCGTCACTCCCACGGAACGATCCTTGCTTGCAGCTTTGCCGGCCGTGCCGACCTGATCACCTGCCGGGCCATGACGGCCGAGGCCAGGAAAAGCGCTGCTTCGAACAGGAACACGGCGCCGAAGGCGGCCGGGCTGTCCAGCGTCAGACGCAGCGCATCCGCCGCCGCCGCGCCCGCCAACCCGCCGAAGCCCGCGGCAATGGCCTGCGCCGCCCCCCAGAGCCCCATGCGCGAGCCCTCGCGCCGCGCGCGGCCCTCGCCGGCCAGTTCCATCATCGAGGCGATGGCGGCGACCGCGAAGACGCCGTTGAAATAGCCCATGGCGATCACCGCCGGCACCAGCAGGGCGCCGGGGCCCGTCTGTCCGAGGCTGGCGATCAGCGCCAGCGCCGCCGC
>JAUHYE010000152.1 GCA_030426395.1 Phycisphaerae bacterium | reverse complement strand
GCTATGAGCGTCGCTGCCAGGCGCGGGGGCTGCTGCTCGCAAAGCCCAGCAGCGGCGCGGCAGCAATGAGAAGCACGCCCAGCGGCACGGCCAGCAGCGCCGTATAGCCGGCCGAACCGAGGCGGATGAGCAATTCTCGGCCGGGCTCGAAGGCCAGCGGCGCGCCGGTGAGCTTCTGGATGGTCAGCAGGATGACCACGACGAGCTGGGCGGCGAAAACACCGAAGAACGTGAGCACCGAGAGCGTGGCTAGGTGGTGGCGCACGAGCTTTCCTCGGAGTGTGAGGATGACCTGGGCCATGAGCACGCCGCCCAGGGCGTAGGGGCCGATGAGCGGCTGCGCGAATCCGGCCGTGCTGGGCCAGCCGCCGGTGAGGTCGAGCGTGAGCCCGAGGACGAGGCAGGCCCAGACGGCGTGCATGGGCGGAGCGCTCAAGGCGATGTAGGCGCCAAGTGCGAGCAGGAAGCTTGGCTGGACGGATCCGATCGCCAGGGCGTCGCGCAGGCCGCGCTCCAGGCCCAGCATCAGGTAGGCGATGATGGCGAAGACGGGCCAGTTCATGGCGTGCCACCCTCGCTCGCTTCGCTCTCGGGGTCGATCGGCACGCGGAGCACGACCTCGCTGACGCGTTGCAGCGGCACGGTGGGCGAGACGGTCACCATCGTGCGCGTGGGCTCGTCGGGCGCGGGGTCGAGTGCCGTGACTTTCCCGAGCACGAGCATCTGCGCGCTGCGCGGCCAGGTATCGTCGCGCAGGCGGACGACCATGCCCACGGTGAGCTCGACGGGTTCCTCGCGCTCGGTGTTGTCGACCCACGAGGCGGGCCCGCGGAGCAGGCCGCCGCCGATGGGTTCGAGCCGGCACTGGATGCCGCTATCCAGTTTCTCGCCGGTCATGACAAGGGCCATGAGCCCGCCGGCGGCGTTGTCGGTGATGGGCCGCACGACGCACCAGGCGCTGGTGACCCGCTCGACCCGGCCGAGCAGCTGCAGGCCCTCGACGACGGCGACGGAGTTCTCGACCACGCCGCGGCCGCTGCCCGCGCGCACCTGGAGGGCGGCGCTCGAGGACTCGGTGAAGCGGCCGATGACCGGGGCGGCGATCTGGCGGACGCCAAGCTCCGGCGTCAGGTCGGCGCCGCGCTGGAGCTCGAAGACCTGGCGTTCGAGCTCTCGCACGGTGAGCTCCAGGTCGAGGGCACGCTGGCGGGCGACCTCGAGCTCTTGCAGGTACTGCTCGGCCAACGCGGGGTCGGCGGTGCGGCGGAAGGGACGCGTCAGCGGGTTGGCCACCCACCGGACGGCGTTGCTGACCGGGGCCGACACGGTCATGGCCACGTCGGAAAAGCCCGTGGTCCAGCGTGTGAAGCGCATCGGGACGACCGACAGCAGGAACAGCACCACGAGCGTGGCACGCAGCATCGTTCGGGCGCTCGGTCTTTTCGAGAGTGGTCCGGCCATCTTGTCCCGGATAAATCGTCCCGGCGGGATCGGGGAGCGGCCCGATCAGACGTCGATGTCGTTCTCGAGGGTGGCCTTCCACTCCTCGATGTGCTCGAGGTAGATCGCCGTGCCGCGGGCGACGCACGTCAGCGGGTCGTCGGCCAGGATGCACTCGAGCCCGGTCGCCTTGCGCAGCACCTCGGGCAAGCCACGCAGCAGCGCCCCGCCGCCGGCGAGCATGATGCCGTTCTCCACCAGATCGGCGGCCAGTTCGGGCTCGACCTTCTCGAGCGTGCGGGTCACGGTCTCGATGATCTGCCCGATGGGCTCGCTGAGGGCCTCGCGGATCTCTTCGCTGGTGATCGTGGCCTTGCGGGGCAGGCCGCTGATCATGTCGCGGCCGCGCACCTCGATGGTGCTCTCCTCGCCCGTGTTGCCGGCCGAGCCCAGCTCGATCTTGATGCGTTCGGCGGTCTGCTCGCCGATCATCAGGTTGTAGGTGCGGCGCATGTGGTTGATGATGGCCTCGTCCATGTCGTCGCCGGCGACGCGGACGCTCTCGCACACGGCGATGTCGGCCAGCGACATGACGGCCACCTCGGTGGTGCCGCCGCCGATGTCGACGATCATGCTCGCGGTGGGCTCGGCCACGGGCAGCCCGGCGCCGATGGCGGCGGCCACGGGCTCTTCGAGCAGGTACGTCCGGCGGGCGCCGGCGTGCTCGGCGCTGTCGAAGACCGCCCGCTTCTCGACGGCGGTGATGCCGCTGGGAACGCTGATGACCACGCGAGGGCCGATGAACCCCCAGTTGCGGGTGAGCTTGTTCACCTTGTTGATGAAGTAGCCCAGCATGGCCTCGGTGATCTGGAAGTCGCTGATGACGCCGTCCTTGAGCGGGCGCACGGCGGCGATCGAGCCGGGCGTCTTGCCGAGCATCTCCTTGGCCATCCACCCCACGGCCTGGCCGTTCTTGAGGACCTCGTTGGTGCCCTTGCGCACGGCGACCACGCTGGGCTCGTTGAGGACGATGCCCTGCCCGCGGACGGCAACCAGGGTGTTGCACGTGCCGAGGTCGATACCCATATCGACACTGAACAAGCTGGTGACACGATCGAGATACCGCACTGCCGCGTCGCCCTCCTCCGGGACATGGCCGGCCGCCGCGGCATTCCCCACGGAACTGGTGCGACGGATGCTCCGCATGGGGCGATCCATCGGCCCCTGCGGTCGGCAGGCGTGAGATTATAGGAATCGGTTCAGCTATCGGCGTGACGGCGGGGCGACTTTCGGCGGCCGATTTTTCGCGTCCCCGGAGCCGGCCGGCGATGCCGGAGCCCTCCACCGGCCATGGCCCGAACGTCTGACGCCCCCACCCCCGCGCTCGGCCCCCGTTCGGCGTCACCCCCCGTGGGAGCGCCCGAGGGCCGGTTATCTGGGGACGAATCGTTTTTCAGCGTTGCAAAACGGTTTTGCAAGCCTGCTGAGGAGCTCGGCAAGCCTGCAAAATGGTTTTGCAAGCCTGCTGAGGAACTCGGCAAGCCTGCAAAATGGTTTTGCAAGCCTGCTGAGGAGCTCGGCAAGCCTGCAAAATGGTTTTGCAAGCCTGCCGAGGAGCTCGGCAAGCCTGCGAAATGGTTTTGCAGGCTTGCCGAGGAGCTTGGCGGGCCTTCCGGGCTCCCCTCCTTCCGAGCCGCGCTGCGTGGGCACGCGGGCCGCTCCGCAGCGGGCTCCTTCGTAGTCGGCTGCTCGGAGCGGGCTCGAACGCGGAGGTCGCCGAGGGCTCGGAGAGGGAAATGCAAACGGGCCCGCGTTGGCGGGCCCGTGGGGTGGAGCGGGATGGGCCAAGGGGCTCAGGGCACGCCGGCGGCGTAGGCGTCCATGAAGATGAGCATGTCGTACACGTCGACCTCGCCGTTGCCGTTGGCGTCGGCGCGGTCGTCCTGGGCGTCGTAATACCCGTTGTACAGCGCGGCGTCCTCGGACTCGACCATGCCGTTCTCGTTCATGTCGGGGGTGAAGCAGAAGGGCGTGTAGCGGTTCTCGAAGAGCCAGATGTCACGCTGGTCCATGTCCACCGGCGACATCGGGTCGGGCTCTTCGGTCGGCTCGTGCACCAGCGTGTGGACGGACCAGAGCTTGCACAGGAACGGGTCGTGCTGCATGTCGCTGAAGTCGGCCCAGGAATCGTTGAGGTCGGCTGGAATGGTGGTCAGGTCGTCCTCGTAGCTCCGATTGATGGGCCCGGCCTTCAAAAGAACGTTGGTGTCGACAGCGTTGTAATCGCTCGTGAGCTTCACACGTCGCACCTGCGGCCACGTCTCGTTATTCGAGAACGTGTACTCGATGTAGGCCACGCCCTGCCGGGTGACGCCGATGGACGGGTAGTAGCAATCGCCGTCGTCAGAGCCGTCGGTCTCGATGCGGCCACCTGTGATGAGCGTCGGGTTCCACACAGGCGGGTTCTGGACGACGCGGAAGTTGTCCAGATCCGGATCGATGACATACCACTGCACAACCACTCCATCCTCGGCCCCGCTCGTTCCGGCAGCCCGCGCGTAGTGTGTAATGAATAGCCGGACATCACCTTCGGCGTCCTTTGCAAGCACAGCGGAAGAGATGAAGCCTCCAGGCACGCTTGGGTTGAAGTTGCTGTCGGGCGTCGTGATCTGGTATGTTCCGGTGTAGTGAAACTCCAACGACGGCCCTACTGCAACATCCAGCAGTGGGTAATTCTCGACCGCGTTGTTCTTGATGTGCTGGGTATAAAACCACCGTGGGTTGGGTTGGGCGTTCTCATCAAACCAGAGCCCTGCGACCCGAACTCGGTCCTGCTTCAGGCTCGCAACGTCCGAGATGGAAACGAACAACTGCGCATTCTCGACCTCCTCGTACAGGAACGGCTCCTGGACGGCGTACTGGCGAATGTACGGGTCGGGCTCATACTCGATCACATTCGGGGCGGGCGGCAGATCGCGGGGGCGTAGCACCAGCAGGTCGTCGCCCTCATCCGGCCGGTCGCCGTCGAGCATGGAACTGGCTCCGCCGTCGAATGTGATCGGCAGGATAAAGATGGCTTGGAAGTTGAACTGTCCTGTCGCATCCTCATCCTTTCCGTAGGCCGTTATGTACGCGGCGCGTTCGTCAACGGCGAATGTCGGCAGATCAACAAGCGAACTCCGTCGAAATGGAGCGATTGTCGTTAGCGCCGGAAATGGGTTGTGCGGGCTCCCATCCGGATACGGGTCGATATCGTTGTCGGCCATGTTGAACGCGGCACCAGCGTTCCCAAGCCCCGCCTGGGCTCGCCCCGTGTAGTACCACCAGTCTTCATTGTCGAAGGTATCGAGCGCATTGCCACCCGTCATCTCCTTGGTCAAGGCGAGGTGGATCGGCGAGATGTCGCCGTCCTCGGTCGTCTGCCGATCATCGTTGGTTTCGACGTAGATCATCCACTGGCGGTTGTGGGCCGCGTCGTATTCGGTGCGAGGATCGAACCAACGGCTCACCGCAATTCTCGGCGGGAGTGGTGGCGGCGGATCCGGCGGGAGCACGTCGGTCTCCCAACGGATGAATGGGAAGGGCCGCATCGGGTCATCCAGCGGACGCAGGTCGAGCTCGTTTCCCGCCTTGTCGTACATGATGATGCCGTGGTTGGTGGTGATGACGATCGACTCTTCCCCCACGGAAATACCCGAATCGGATGGCTTGAAGCCGAACTCGTCGTCGTTGTCGGTCGTCCTGGCGACCTCCTGCACCTGGCCACACGCCAGCCCCGCCACCAGTAGCAGGCTGGCCACGCCGATACCCTTGCGAACATCCATGGCTCGTTCTCCTTGTGAATGCCTCGTGTTTCCGGACCGGAATCCAAGATACCAGAACGCAGGGCGTGAAGCAAGGCAATCTGCACCGAGTTCACAAAATTCTCTTGAAGGCGGGCATACCCGCTTGCAACCGAGGGGACGTTCGGGCACAATATTGTCATGATGAAATCGACCGCGACAGCCGTCATCGGTCTGGCGCTCGCGATCTGTCCTCCCGCTCTGGGTCAGTGCGAGCCCCAGCGATTCTTCCCCGATTTCGAGCCCAGGCTATTGGAGTTCGGACAGGACGTGGCCATCAGTGATCGGCACCTGCTGGTGAATGATCGGTTCGCCGACAAGATCTACGCGTACGAGCGTGGCAGCGGGGGCGATTGGTTGTTTACACACACGGTCCCTGGGGCGAGCGGGGGCGACATTGAGCTAGATGGCAATAGGTTTATTACAGGCAGCCTGGGTGTTGGAGCGTGGGGCGGTGGAATCGTATATACCTGGGACGGATCGCTATGGCGTGAAAGTGGACGGATCGAGTCGTTCGATGATCCAGCCTGGCGTTATTGGGGACAGTGCGTGACATTGCATGGCAATCGGGCAGCGACATGCAACCGGAACGGTGCAGTCCTTTTGTTCCAAGAAGCTAGCGCGGGCCTTTGGCAGCAAACCGACTTGCTGCTCGTCCCAGCGGGGGTCACTGGCCGCACCGATTTTGGCAACGCCATGACCATGGATGATCGATTCTTCTTTATTGGTGCGCCTCGCGAAGACA
>JAUHYE010000151.1 GCA_030426395.1 Phycisphaerae bacterium | reverse complement strand
CGAGGACGTCATCGAGTATGGCATGATTCCCGAACTCGTCGGCCGCCTGCCCATCATCAGCCCGCTCATGCCGCTGACCCTCGACGTCATGATGACCGTGCTGACCCAGCCCAAGAACGCCCTGGTGCGTCAGTACCAGCACTTCTTTGATCTGGAGGGCGCCAAGCTGCAGTTCACCAAGGCCGCGCTCAAGGAGATCGCCCAGCGGGCTCTCAAGCGTGACACCGGCGCCCGCGCACTCCGCGGCGTGATGGAAGACCTCATGATCGACCTGCTCTATGAGTTGCCCGAGCGCGACCATAACGGCGACAAGTACGTCATCGACGCCGAGGACCTCAAGGGCAAGCTCAACCTCGACGACCTGCGTGTCGAGTCGAAGAAGACCGCCTGAGTCCACCGGCGATCAAGAACTCCTGATCCAACAACAAGGCCCGGGCGCAAGCCCGGGCTTTCTCGTGTGACATGGATGGTGGTCCGAAATCGTTTCTAATTCAGATCCACAAGCACGCGTGCGCCTGGCACCGCAACATGCACACGCAGGTCGCCCTGCGCCAAGCCCAGCGCCCCACGCGCTTCGCGCAACACCAGGTGCCGCACGCTCGGCAGGCCGGACAACGGCCGCCCCATGACCACAGCCACAAGCTCGGCGTGGTCGCGCAACCAGCTCGACGCCACGACCAGATCGCGCACCGCCATCGATGCCGTGTCGCTGTCGGACGCCCACGCCACCGCGTGCAGCACGCCCTCGTCGTCCACCGCCATGCCCACGCCGCGGGCGTACGGGCATGACACCTCGATTGAGTCGAGGCCCTCGGGCAGTGGCTTGGCCTCAACACTCGACTGCGCCTTCGGACCGCTGTCCTTTCCCTTGGCGCCCGCCGCCTTCGACGCGTGCATATCGGCCCCCTCGGCATCGAAGCCAACTGGAGCACCCACGCGGCGAGGCTCGAAGCCTTCGCCCGCTCCCGGCCGCACCTCGATCGGGTCGCCCGACTTGGGCTGGTCCCTGTACCGCGCCAGCAGGTCGGGCACGTCCGCCCAAGCCACTGGCTCTCCGTGGAACAACTCGACCGAAGCCCCGGCGTCGATGCGCCGCACCGGCGTCTCACGATCGATGCTGAAGCCAAGGAAACGCTCGGTCGCGTCGGCCAGCTTCGCGCCCGCGTCGGCGGCGATCGGCTCGTCGCACCCGGCCACGGCCACGCGCATCGCTGGGCCGCTCGAATCGCTGGGAAGATCCTGGGCGATGGCCTTGAAGCTCTGGTACGCCCCCACGATCGCCGGGTCGTCGGCGCCGGTCAGGATCGTCATAGACGCCGCCCGGCACTCGCCGCCGATCCAACCTGCCTCGGCCTCGGGCAGCCGCACGACCAGGTCGGCACCCAACCGTGCGAGATCGGCCAGCGATCGACCGAGGTCCGCCGCTTTCGGTGCTTGATCCCGTGTGATGCCAAACACTTCCAGCCTCGCAGCCTCGTCGCCGAGCGAGAGCAGACCCAGCGGCTTGCCCGACGCACTCTGGCGATCGCGCGCGTACTGCCCCGCCCACGCACCCGCGAACACCGGCAAGTTGCCCAGCACCAACAGCGAGAGCGTCGGCTTGCGCGAGCCACCGACGGGCTTCAACTCCGCCTGCGTCTTGGGCTTCTCGCGGTGAGGCTCGTCCTCGTCGTCGATCCCACCAAGGAACAACGCCGCGAGCTCATCGGACACACCCTCGGGCGTGTCGGCCCGGGCGTACCGGCCGTTCTGCTCGGCCACTTGAGAATAGCGGTGCGTCCCGTTGCTCTGGGTGAACGGCGTGGTTGGCGGCTGGTTGGACATCGTGGTGCGCTCCGTCGCGTGCGTCCCGCCCGGGGATCCTCCGGGCGTGTCGCCTGCCCTTACACGGCAGGCCTGGTGCCCCCGGGGCTCGATCCGGATTGGGAGCCCGACGAATCGGGGACCTCGGCGATGCTGTTCGGCTCGCCGAAGGGGTTGGTCTCGGCCACGGGGTTGAACGGATCGGCCGTCCAGAACCCGTCGACCGTTAATCGGTACGCGTGCCGCCCGGGCGGGAGTTCGAGCTTCAGGGCGTGCACGCCGAGATTCTCGTACCGCGTGAAGCGGTGGCTCTGGGCCGACCAGTTGTTGAACTCGCCCGCAGCGGCCACGCACACGCCCAGGCCCTTGGGCTGGACGAGCCAGATACCGCCGGGCACCGGGTGCGGGCCGAACGCTTCCGACCCACGCTTGGGTAGAAGCAGACGTTCGAGTTCGAGTGTGGAACCCGGCTTGGCCGTGGCGACCTCGGGCCTGGTCTGGGTGGGCTGGTGCTGTGGCGCCGGCGTGCCGGCCAAGGGCGTATTGGTTTCCATTGCCCGGCGGGCACGCTCGGCCACCTGCGCGACCGACTGCTGGTGATCGAGTTGGCCCGAAGCGTCGGCCCAGATCTCGGCGGGCGAATGCAATCCATTGGAATTCGCCATGAGAGGCGCTGCCGGCTGCGACTCGGCGGCCTGGGTAGATCCACGCGACTCCATCACCCACTGCGCCAATTCCGCGTAATCGCGGGCCGCCTGGGATTGCGGGGCATACTCACCAACCGGGCGGCCGAACGTCGCCGCCTCCTTCACCTTGTCGTCCTTGTGGATGACCGTCGGGCACACCTGCGAGCCGAACCGCGAACGGAGTTGTTCGAGCAGTTCGCAGGGCAGCGCGGCCTCTGGTTCGTGGATCGTGGGCACGATCCAGTGCTTGGCCTGCCTGCCCAATCGCTGACCCAGGCTCCGCAGCGTCGCAACCTGCCGGCTGGCGCCCTGCTGGGCAAAATAGCTCATTTCAACAGGGATCAGCACCTCGTCGGCAGCACACAGCGCGTTGTATGTGAGGAGGCCGATGGATGGCGAGCAGTCGATAATCGCCAGATCGTAGCCGTCGATCGACGCGAGCAGCCTCGCGAGGCGCTGGTCTTTATCTTCGAGCGTCGCGAGACCGCCGCGAGTGGCCTCGAGGCCGGCCAATTTCATTCGGCTTGGCATCAGGTCGAGGTTGCGCCCAATGCGCCAGAGCAATTTAGATAGGTCGATGCCGGCGGGATTGTCGGTGAGCATCGCATCGCCGACGTCGTTCTCGATGTGGGCTTCGGGGATGGCCAGGCCAGCGGCGCAGTGGGACTGGGGATCCATGTCCACCAGCAGCACGCGAGTTCCCCGGGATGCCAACGCACCGGACAGGCTGATCGCCGTGGTTGTCTTCCCACAGCCGCCCTTCTGGTTGACGATGGCGATCGTGCGCATTGAGGAAACCACCCGAGTAACGCGACGGCCCAAGGACCTGGCATCAATTCCGCCGGAGCACCTCCCTCTGTCATCCCTTCCGCCCGCGTTATCGGGATGTTCGTACAAACGGCTGTAAAGATGACTCCAGGCCGCCCGGATTGGCCAGATTACCACCAGAATCAGGGATAGGCGACAGGGAGAATTGGGCTAAATTACGCATTGCCAGGCGCGGCTCAGAGCTTCGTCGCCCGGGTCATCCGTCATCTCGACCCCGGAACTCGTGGGCACGACAAGGCGAAGCCGACCACCGCTGGCCTTCTTGTCCTGCCGCATGACGGCGATGAGCGACGCCAGATCCGGCGATGCCGAGAGCGTCGCCGGCAGTCGAGCGGCTTGGACCGAGTTCTCGATGCCTTCGCGCAGCGACGCAGATCCGACACCCAGCACTTCCGCCAGCCGGCCGGCCGCGATCAGGCCCAACCCCACCGCCTCGCCGTGCTTGGGGTGGTGGCTGGCGTCGTCGACCTCGACCCGAGTGCCCTCGCACCCCTCGATGGCGTGCGCAAACGTGTGGCCAAGATTGAGCGCCCGGCGGCCGGGCGTGGAGCCAGTCGCGGTCTCGCGTTCGTCGCCGGCGACCACTCCGGCCTTCAGACAGGTGCTCTGCTCCACGAGCGAGGCGAGGAGTGTGGCATCACCATTCAGAAGTCGAGGCATCGCATCGATCAGGTTTGAAAGTGAAAGCAGACCCTGACCTGTTTCACCAGAGATGACGGCGTGCTTGATGCACTCGGCCATGCCGCACCGCAACTCGCGCGGATCAAGCGAGGCCAGCGCCTCCACATCGGCCACGACGAGCGAAGGCTGATGGAACATACCCACGGCGTTCTTGAGCAAGACGGGCGAGCCATCGATGCCGGCACGAAGGTTCACACCAGTCTTGCCACCGACAGAAGCATCGACCATCGCGAGCAGGGAGGTTGGGCACTGGACTACGCGAATGCCTCGACGGTGCAACCCCGCGGCCAAACCGGCAACATCTCCGAGGATCCCCCCGCCAAGAGCGATCACCAGATCGCTGCGCGCCAGCCCCGCCTCGGCCAGGTCGACGAGCATGCGCTCCAGCGTGGCGATGGACTTCGTGGTCTCGTCGAGGCGAAACTCGGATCGAGTGACGCGGGCCATCTCAAACGACCCGACGACCGCATCCCGCAACGCTTGCGGCACGCCAGTGTCCTCAAAGACATGAACCCGCTCGGCATCGACACCGGTGCTGCGGACCAATCCGCCCAGTCCCGCGAGTAGGCCGCGCCCCACCAGCACGTCGTATCCACCATCGGACAGCGGTACGCGCACTGTGGCCGGGCCTTGGCCGGTCATTGCGGGAATCGCTCGTCGGGCTTGAGCCCCGCGCGGTTGCGGTCGACCTGGTCGGGCCTGGCCCACGCCACCTCGGTCGCGTCGGGGTAGAGGCTCTCGACGTCGTAATGGGCCCGGGTGTTGGGCTCGAAGATGTGCAGCACCACGTCGACGAAGTCGGCCAGGAGCCACGTCGCCCGCTCGTCTCGGGCTTGACGCACGGCGGGCATGCCGGCCTGGTCGGCCAGTTCCATGGCGTTGTCAAGCACGGCGTTCATCTGGCGGTCGCTGGTGCCCGAGGCGATGACGATGTAGTCGGTCACCGGGCTCGAGCCGGTCACGTCGAGCACCAGCACGTTCTCGCACTTGTCGTCGGCCAGCGACCGGGCCAGGTCGATGGCCATCACGCGGGCATCGTCGGTGCTGCCGCGGCGGGTGGCCGACTGGGTGTCGAGTTTGATGGGCTGGTCGTTGGCGTCGCTGGGCTGCATCGGTTGGTCTGGATCCATCTGGGGGAGGATATCCAGCGGCCCATTGCTTGCGCGGCGATCCGTCGGAATCCGGTTTCGGTGTGCTTGCGGCCACGTGAATCCGTGTGAGCGGATTGGGCGAGGCCAAAAGAAAACGGCCCGGATTGCTCCGGGCCGTCTCAAGTCCAAAGCGGTCGAGATATTCCTCGCCAGCCGTCACCGGCTGGCTCGTCGCGTTGCACCAGAGCAAGCTCTGGCAGCGGTGCGAACGAGAGTGTACTGACGATTTTGATCGCTCGCTGGAGTTCGCACTCCATGGGTTGCCTTGGTCAAAAGGCAACCCGCGAGTCTAAGGAAATCCCTTAGAAAGGAGGTGATCCAGCCGCAGGTTCTCCTACGGCTACCTTGTTACGACTTAGTCCCAGTTACCGAACTCGCCGTAGGCACCACTGAATCGTGGCGACTTCGGGCGCTCCCGGCTTCCATGACTTGACGGGCGGTGTGTACAAGGCTCAGGAACGTATTCACCGGAGCGTAGCTGATCTCCGATTACTAGCGATTCCGACTTCATGCAGGCGAGTTGCAGCCTGCAATCCGAACTGGGGCGCGCTTTTTGCGATTTGCATACCTTCGCAGGTTAGCATCGCTCTGTACGCGCCATTGTAGCACGTTTGCATCCCTGGGCGTAAGGGCCATGAGGACTTGACGTCATCCCCACCTTCCTCCGGTTTGACACCGGCAGTCTCGTTAGAGTCCTCGCCATAACGCGTTAGTAACTAACGATAGGGGTTGCGCTCGTTAAGGGACTTAACCCGACACTTCACAGCACGAGCTGACGACAGCCATGCAGCACCTGTGCACGTTCCACCCTTGCGGGCGTGGCTCTGCTTTCACAGAGTTAATCCGTGCATGTCAAACCCAGGTAAGGTTCTTCGCGTTGCCTCGAATTAAGCAACATGCTCCACCGCTTGTGTGAGCCCCCGTCAATTCCTT
>JAUHYE010000023.1 GCA_030426395.1 Phycisphaerae bacterium | reverse complement strand
TCAACGCGGTCGTGATCGCGATAAAGGCGGAAAAGTTCAAGAAACCTGCTGCGATCATGAACCACCATTGCGAGGCACTGGTTGCGGCGATGGTCTGCGGCCCGAGCGTCGCGAAACAATAGCTCCAAAGTGTGACGGTGCCCGTCAAGCCGCTGATCAACATCAAATTTCGCGCCGGGATCCCGGTCTGAAGCGTTTGCCGCATCGTGACACCGAAGTAAGAGTATGCCAGTCCTGAGAGCGCCGCCCAAAGTGATCCGACGATGATCTCAAACGCGCGCTGCGACTGGGCTGCTTCCGTTGTCCCCACGGGATGGGGGTCGGTCAGCATCGCTCGCATTTCCGAGCCGGCCGTTTCGACATCGGGCGTCGCGGGCGCGGGCGCAGTGAACCCGTCCGGCAACGAAAGCACGATGACCGCGGCGATCAACGTGACCATGGCGACGACTTTTCGAGTTCCGACCGGTTCACGCAGCAGGACCGCCCCCAAGACTGCGCCGCCGACGATCAGCACGCCCAAGGTGATCGGAACCGACGCCGCCAATCCGATGTGTTCCAGGGCCTTTTGAAACGCGGCGTTGCCGAAGAATTGCGCCAGGAAAGCCGCCAGAATGAAGCGTAAGATCTGTCGCAGCGCGCGGGGACCGCCGTCTACGTTGGTCGCCTGTTGCTTGGATGTCGCCTGTGCGATGGTCAGCCAACCGACCAGCGGTCCCAAGACGACAACCGTGGGCGCCGCTTTCACGGCGGAAACGAGATACGCGTCGACGTCGATACAATTGCGCAGCGCAATATTCGTCAGCGTGTACAGAACCGCCGAGGCGACGCCGCAGAGGGTGCCGAACCACGGAGCCCCTAGCGGATGAATCGCTTCGGAAGACCGATTTCTAGGGACGCGAGATGGTGATTCGGATGAATCGGTTGCGGCCGGCCGGTCGGAGTCAACGATGTCGGTAGGGGGAATCACGGGTGTTGATTTTGATCAAATACCGGCATCGTTTCTTTGCACGCCGGATCGAATTCGACCATGGACCCGTTCGCCGACAAATTGCTCATTCTGGGCACGGTGGTCATGCTGGCAACGCCGGCGTTCGGGATCTCCGAACATGGACAACTCGTGATGGCAACAGGGTTTACGGGGTGGATGGCCGTGGTTATCCTGGGCCGTGAATTGCTCGTGACGTCGATCCGCGGAGTCTTCGAGTCCAGGGGTATTGACTTTTCAGCCTCATTTTCAGGTAAGGCCAAGATGGTCGTCCAGTCCGTCGCCATCCCGGGCTGCCTGCTTATCGCGGGGATCTGGGGCAGCCAACGGCCGGATTGGGCCGGCTGGGCCGCCACGCTCGCGGCTTGGGGCACTACCCTCGTGACCGCGGCGTCGGCCGTCCCCTACATCACCCGGGCCATCCGCGCCGGCCGGCCCGACCAGCCACAGGAATCCCCGTGATCACCAAACCAGACGGCAACCTGCGATGGGTCACCTTCTTCGGCCTTGGGCACATGAGGCCCTTCCCGGGCACCTGGGGTTCGCTGCCACCTGTGGTGCTGGCGATGCTGCTCCTGTTGGTGCTGCCCGATGCTGCGTACGCGCCCGTGATGCGGCTGGCCATGCTCTTGGTGGCCATCGCTTTCACGCTCGCCTGCGTGGTGCTGGGCGACAAGGCCGAGCCGAGATTCGGCCGCAAGGATCCCAGCCAGGTCGTGGCCGACGAGGTCGCCGGCATGGCACTGTGCCTGGCATTGATGCCCGTGGTCGACCCGGGCTGGGGCCGCTTCGGCACGCTCATCCTGGCATTCATCTTCTTCCGCGCCATGGACATCGTGAAGCCCTGGCCGGCGTACTCGCTGCAAGACAAGCCGGGCGGTTGGGGTGTGGTGCTGGATGATCTGGCGGCAGGCGTGCAAGCTGCTGTACTTCTGTGGTTCTCGTTCATCGTGGCGACGATCTGATCCAAAGATTCAATGACTCTAAACGAACAGCCCGGGCATGCGCCCGGGCTTCGATGTTCTCAGTGATCCGCATTCCCGTTAGACGTCCATCAACATCCGCTCGGGATCCTCGATGCAGTTCTTGATCGTCACCAGGAACTGCACGGCTTCCGCCCCATCGACGATGCGGTGGTCGTAGCTGACGGCCAGGTACATCATCGGGCGGAGCGCGATCTGCCCGGGGTTATTGGGGTCCTCGACGGCGCGCTTCTTGATGGTGTGCATGCCCAGGATGGCCGACTGCGGAGGGTTGAGGATGGGCGTGCTCATGAGGCTGCCGAAGACGCCGCCGTTGGTGATGGTGAACGTACCGCCGGTCATCTCTTCGATGGTGAGCTTGCCGTCCTTGGCCTTGGTGGCCAGCTCCTTCACGCCGCTCTCGACCTGGGCGAAGGACATCTTCTCGGCGTTGCGCAGCACGGGCACGACCAGGCCCTTGGGCCCCGCCACCGCGATCGCCACGTCGCAGTAGTCGTGCGTCTGGATCACGGGCTTGCCGGCGTCGTCCTCGGCGATGAAGCCGTTGACCAGCGGGAAGGCCTTGAGCCCCTGCACCGCGGCCTTGACAAAGAACGACATGAAGCCAAGGCCCACGCCGTGCTTCTTCTCGAAGTCTTCCTTGTAGCGCTTGCGCAGGTCCATGACGGCGGTCATGTCGACCTCGTTGAAGGTAGTGAGCATCGCGGCGGTGTGCTGGGCCTCGACCAGCCGGCTGGCGACGCGCTGGCGTAGCGGGGTCATCTTCTCGCGGTGGATCTCGCGCGAGTTCGCGGCGGGCGCGTGGGCGGCGCCGTTGCTCGTCGCACCGTTGCTATGCGTGCCCGATTGCAGGTAGGCCAGCACGTCCTGCTCGCGGATGCGCCCACCGGCACCGGTGCCGACGACCTCGTTCAGGTCGATGCCGTGCTCGCCGGCCATCTTCTCGGCCACGGGCGTGGCGTGGGCGGGCGTGTCACGCTTGACGCGCGATTGCGGCACCCGATCGGTCGTCGCGGCCTTCTCCTGCACGGCGACGGGTGCGGCCTTCTCGGGCTTGTCCTTGGCTTCTGCCTTCGCTTCGGCCTTCTTGGGTTCGGGCTGCTTGGCTTCGGCGACCTTCTCGCCAGAACCGCCGCTGGGCTTCTCGCCCGACTCGTCGATCTCGCCGACGGTGGAGCCCACCTCCACCTCGTCGCCCTCGGCTGCGGTGTGCTTGAGGATGCCCGCGGCGGGCGCGGGCACTTCCATCGTGATCTTGTCGGTCTCGAGTTCGAGGACCGTCTGATCGCGCTCGACGTAGTCGCCGTCGGCCACGCTCCACGCGGCGATCACGCCGCTGGTGATGGACTCGCCCACTTCGGGGATCACGATCTTGGTTGCCATCGGTGGCGCTCCTGGGCTCTGCTGCGGCGTCCTGCGACTGGAAGGATCGGGAGGTTATGCGGATTGACGCACGAGCTTGGGGCCAGTGGCGTCGTCGGCGTGCTTGTCGTCGTCCTTGTCCAGCGGGCCGATGGCCTCGCTGATGAGCTTCTCCTGCTCGGCCTTGTGGCGGCGCTTGCTGCCCGTCGCGGGGCTGGCGCTCGCCTTGCGGCCCACGTAGCGGACGTCGCCGCCAGGAAGCAGGTCGCCCAGGTGCGTGCGCAACTTGTCGGCGATGAACAGGAACGCCCCCATGTTGCGCGGCTCTTCCTGGGCCCACGTCACGCGCTCGGCCTTGGGATACTTCGCGAGCACCTGCCGCAGCATGTCGTTGTGCAGCGGGTAGAGCTGCTCGACGCGCACGATCGCCACGTCCGAGCGGCCGATCTCGTCGCGGCGGTTGGCCAGGTCCCAGTACACCTTGCCGCTGCACAGAACAATCTCGCGCACGGCTTTCGGATCCGGTTTCTTGGCCTTCTTGCCGTTGTCCGCCTTGGGGTTGTTAGCCTTGGTATCGCCCGCGAAGCGCGGGTCGTCCAGGATCTCCATGAACCGGCCGCGGGTCAGCTCCTCGATGGTGCTCGTGTTGGTGCGGATGAGACTCTTGGGCGTCATGACCACCAGAGGCTTGCGGAACGGCCGGCGCACCTGGCGGCGGAACATGTGGAAGGTCTGCGCCGCCGTCGTCGGGTAGCACACCTCGATGTTGTCGTCGGCGCACGCCTTCAGGAAGCGCTCGAGCCTTGCCGACGAGTGCTCGGGGCCCTGGCCCTCGTACCCATGCGGCAGCAGCAGCACGAGGCCGCACCAGCGGTCCCACTTGAGCTCGGCGCTGGTCAGGAACTGGTCGATGATGACCTGGGCGCCGTTGACGAAGTCGCCAAACTGGGCCTCCCAGACGACCAGCATATTGGGGTCGCTCAGGGCGTAGCCGTACTCGAAGCCCATGACGCTGAATTCGCTCAGCGGGCTGTCGTACACGCAGAACTTGGCCTGGGCCAGCCGGCCGTCGGGCCCCGGGCGCAGCGGCTCCAAGCTCGTGCCCGGCTCGCCCACGGCCCTCATATGGTTCAGCGGCGTGTAATTCTCGGCGGTCTGGTTGTCGACGAGCACGGCGTGGCGGTGGCTGAAGGTGCCGCGGCGGCTGTCCTGCCCGCTCAGGCGCACGGGCACGCCCTCGAGCAGCAGCGTGCCGTACGCCAAACTCTCGGCGTCGGCGTAGCTGATCTCGCTCGTCTCGGGCAGCGCTTTGCGATCGCTCAGCAGCTTCTTGAGCTTGCGGTGCACGTTGAAGTGCTCGGGCACGTTGCCGAGCGCATCGCACACTTCCTTGAGCGTGTCCATCGCCACGCCGGTGGGCTTGTCCTCGAAGCTGTACTTGTGCGTCATGCCGACCCAGCGGGCGCTCCCGGGGTCGATGGTCGGGTCGTAGGGCGACTGCTTGGCGGCCTCCTGGGCCTTCTCGAGCGCGGCGTCGAGCTGCTGGCGGATCTGCTCCATGTCCTGGTCGCTGATCACGCCCTCGTCGCGCAGGCGTTTGGCGTACCCGGTGAGCACGCTCTCCTTCTTCTTGATGAGCCCGTAGAGCACCGGCTGGGTGAAGCTGGCCTCGTCCTGCTCGTTGTGCCCGTAGCGGCGGTAGCACTGCATGTCGATCAGGATGTCGCGCTTGAACGTCTGGCGGTACTCGACGGCGATCAGGGCGGCCATGACGCACGCTTCGGGGTCCTCGCCGTTCACGTGCAGCACCGGGGCGCCCACGATCTTGCCCACGTCGGTGCAGTAGCGGCTCGAGCGGCCGTCTTGCGGCGAGGTGGTAAAGCCGATGAGGTTGTTCACCACCACGTGGATCGTGCCGCCGGTGGCGTATCCCTCGAGCTGGGAGAAGTTGAAGGTCTCGGCCACCACGCCCTGGCCGATGATGGCCGCGTCGCCGTGGAGCACGACGGGGGCCACGCGCTCGCGGGTCTTGTCACCACGATGTCGCTGCTTCGCACGCGTGCGCCCTTGCACCACCGGCGCGACGGCCTCCAGATGGCTCGGGTTGCTGCTGAGGGCCACATGCAGGGCGCGGCCGTTGGGGAAGCGCCGCTCGCTGGAATAACCGCGGTGGTACTTCACGTCGCCGCCGCCCTGGGTGTTCTCGTCCTGCCAGGTGTCCTCGAACTCGGTGAAGATCTGCTCGTAGCTCTTGCCCAGCACGTTGTTGAGCACGTTCAGCCGGCCGCGGTGGGCCATGCCGATGACGACCTCCTCGACCGCGTGCTCGCTGTAATGCTCGAGGATGCCGTTGACCAGCGGGATCAGCGTCTCGCTGCCCTCGAGGCTGAAGCGCTTGTCTCCCGGGTAGCGGCGGCCCAGGAACCGCTCGAACATCTCGCTCTGCAGGAGCTGCCGCAGGATGTGCACGCGGCGGCCCGAATCGAAGTTCACCCCGCCGCCATGCCGCTCGCACCGCTCGACGAGCCAGGCCCGCTCGGCCCGGTTGGGCACGTGCATGATCTCGGCGCCGATGGACTCGCAGTACGTCCGCTTCAGCCGCTCGACGGCCTCGCCGAGGGTGAGGGGGCCCTCCATGCCCAGGCGGTCGGCATTGACCTGGCGCGACAAGTCGGCCTCGGTCAGCCCATGCTCGTGCAGCTCGAGGCAGGCCACCGGCTCGCTGGGCCGGCCGAAGGGGTCGAGCTTGGCCGCCAGGTGGCCCATGTCGCGGTAGGCGAAGACCAGGTCGTCGACCCTGGCGTGGAAGTCGCTGTCGCCCGCGACGCCCGAGCCGGCCGTGGCCGCACCGCCGCCGCCGAGCTCGAAGCCCTGGAAGAAGGCTCGCACGTCGGCGGGGACCGACTCGGGGTTCTGCTGGTAACGCGCGTAGGCCTCGTCGAGGAAGGCGGCGTTCCAGCCATTGACGGCGGGGGGCACTGCACGGGGTCCGGCGGACATAGGGATAGCCCTCAAAGTCCCATCGTTCTGGGGCCGCCATACCCTCGCCGAACAGCGCGAGGTGAGCCCCGGCTCATACATCCAAGTCTATCCAATCGGCCCAACCGGGCGCGTTCTTTGGACGTTCTGCAAGTGCCAACGGGAGGGCGAACGCGGGTATTCACAGGCCCGGCCCCGGGGATCGGGCGCAGCCACAGGAATGGCCGACGGCCGGGCCGCGACCGGTGGCGCAACCGGGCCGGTGAACGGCTGGACCAAAGCCCCGCCCACGCCGATGCAAAGGGTCCGGGCCGCACGGGCGGGATCGAGGATTCCGCCCCGTTTCGGCTACTGAAAAGCGCCATCGGCCGGTTCGCGGCCCGGCTCCAGCCGGTTCGCGTCCGCCCGCGGGCCAGCGGGCCCCCGCCACGGGCCACCGTGGACCCCCGGCGGGTGACCGTGGACCCCCGGCGGGCGACCGTGGGCCCCGCCCGGGTGACCGTGCCCCCCACCGGGGCGACCGGGCCTCCCGCCGGGGGAACCGTGCCCCATCCCAAAAAGAACGTGCCCCGCGCGGCGGGGCAGCTTCTCCGGCCGCCGGGGCACGGTGGCCGCGGGCCGAGACTGGCACGGGAACGATTCCCCCTCTAGGGACCATCGTTTCCCCAAGAGGAAAAGCCGTTCCGGCAAGTGGGAGGGCGGCTCCGGCAAGAGGATGAGCCGTCCCGGCAAGTGGGAAGACCGCTCCGGCAAGAGGGAGAGCGGTTCCGGCACGAGGGTGAGCCGTTCTGGCAAGATGGCCAGACGCTCCTGCAAGGGGGTGAGCCGCTCTGGCAAGCCGGGAAGCCCCGTCCCCAACAAGCGAAGCTACTCGCACCCCGCGTCGAAGGCCGTCTGGAACGCCAGGAAGTCGAAGATGGTCAGCTCGCCATCGCCGTCGAAGTCGGCCCGGGCGTCGCCGGCGTCGAAGAGGTTGAAGAAGGTCAGGAAGTCGAAGATGGTGAGGGTGCCGTCGGCGTCGAGGTCGGGGCGGCACAGATGGCATTCGAGGTCGAAGGCGAAAGCCGCGCCAGTGATGAGGCCGCCCGACTGGCTATATGGCGCCCCCACGACAGCATCCGACCTGTGCACCGCGACGGACACACCGTAATACCCACCCCCGCCTGCAGGTCGAAGCTGGCCCGCCGGGGACCACGCACCATTTGAGCCGCGACGATACATAAACGCCGCCCCGCCTATGCCAGGCTCGCGGCGTCCGTGCGCACCCACAAGGAGTGTTTGCCCATGCACAGCGATTCCCACGCCAAAGAACTCGTTTCGGGCCATCGGCACGTGCGTAAGCCGCTGACGCAGGGTCCATAGCCCGTCAATGAGCGCGAACTCGTATACCGCGCCCTGGCCGGTGAAAACGCCCTCGGCTTCCGGCCCGGCGACCAGCAGTGCGTCGTTGTGGACGATCACGGATGATCCGAACGTCGGCTTTGCCTCCGGATCGGGCGGATAGATCTTCTGATCGAACTCAAAATCGGCCACCCCCTCGCGCCGATACGCGTAGACGGCGCCAGACGAGGAGCCCCGAACACCGTCGTAGTGGGCCCCGAGGAACAACCATTCGTCGTTCATAGCGATCGCGTCGCCGAAGGCGTCCCCGCCATCGGGAGCGTCGGGTGGTGAAAGCACCTCGGCAAGCCGCCACGCTCCGACGCTCTCTGTGAAGACGAATACCTGCCCGGTATACTGCGTGACCAGCGCAATCCCATCGCCACCGTCAAGGAAAACACCCCGTCCAAATTGCGACATGAAGTGTGGCGCGGGCGAAGCGAAACGCGCGGTTTCCTCCCACGTGTCCCCCGTGAACTCGAAGATGTACGCCCCGCCCGTGCCGACGCCGCCAAGGTCGGCGCTGGTGGCGCCGACGATCATGCGATCGCCGTCCAGGTGCACCACCTTACCGAACCCATCGCCGGGTTGCACGTCGACGGGGTAGACCGTCTGCCGGAGCACCCACGGCCCGTCCGGCGTCTCGCGTCGGTAGGCATGCACAGCGCCCGTGCTGCATGTGCCGCCCGCGCACGGGGTATCACCCTGATAATCGGCGACGATCAGGTGATGATCATTTAACTGCATGTCGTAGCCGAACTTGCCTCCGGTATCCGCCGGTGGGGGCAGGATGTGCTGAGGTTCGCACTGTGCCGCGACTCGGGAGGCCAGCAGCAATGCACACAAAATCGAAAGAACAGTGGCGGACTTCATACCGAGATTATGGCGGCAAATGGCCCAAACCGCAAGACAATTGGCATGACAAGATGGCCACGAACCGTCTACACCCGCCCAACGTGCTTACCCGAACCGGCCGGTCACGTATTCCTCCGTCTCGGTCAGGATCGGCCGGCGGAAGATGCCGCTGGTGGGGCCGTACTCGACCAGGCGGCCCAGGTACATGAAGGCGGTGTAGTCGCTCACGCGCATGGCCTGCTGCATGTTGTGGGTCACGATGAGCACGGTGTAGCGCTCGGCGATCTCCTGGATCAGCTCCTCGATGCGCAGCGTGGCGATGGGGTCGAGCGCACTACACGGCTCGTCGAGCAGCAGGACGTCGGGGTCGGCCACGACGGCGCGGGCGATGCACAGGCGCTGCTGCTGGCCGCCGGACATGCCCAGGGCGCTCTGCTTCAGGCGGTCCTTGGCCTCGTCCCAGATGGCCGCCGAGCGCAGGGCCCTTTCGCAGGCCTCGTCGAGCACGCTCTTGCGGTTCTCGCCGTCGATGCGCAGGGGGTAGACCACGTTCTCGTAGATCGACATGGGGAAGGGGTTGGGCTTCTGGAAGACCATGCCCAGGCGCTTGCGCAGGCCGATGACGTCGACATGGGGCGCGTAGATGGGCGAGCCGTTGAGGCTCATGTTGCCCTCGACGCGGACGCCGGCGATCAGGTCGTTCATGCGGTTGATCGAGCGGAGCAGCGTGCTCTTGCCGCAGCCCGAGGGGCCGATGAGGGCGGTGACCTTGCCCTTGGGGATGGCCATCGAGACGTCGAAGAGGGCGCGGGCCTGCGAGTAGTAGAGGTTGAAGGCGTCGATGTCGATGACGCCCTCGAGGCTCTCCATCTCGGGGTGCAGCGCGGGGTCGACCGACTCGCCGCGGCGGATGGCCTCGATGACGCGGTACACGCCCTGGGCGTTCTCGTCTTGGACGGGGTGGTCGGCCATGGAGGGCATTCGGTCTTGTCTCGCCGGTCTGGGCTGGAGTTCGGGGGCGGACTGGTTCTTGGATTGGGCTGAAGCGTAGGACATATTTACACCGTTGGGTTACACCGTGGATCCGCTCAGGCGGGCGCGAAGACGGGCCCGGATAACGATGGCGACGAGGTTCAGGCTCACGACGATGGTCAGCAGCAGCAGCGTGGTGGTCCAGACGAGCGGGCGGGCGGCCTGGGAGTCGGGGCTCTGGAAGCCCAGGTCATAAATGTGGAAGCCAAGGTGCATGAAGCTGCGGTCGAGGTGCAGGAAGGGCGCGTTGGTGCTGATGGGCAGGTCTTCATTCAGCTTCACCGCGCCCACGAGCATGAGCGGGGCGACCTCTCCAGCGCCGCGGGCCATGGCCAGAATCGCGCCCGTCAGGATGCCGGGCATGGCCCCGGGCAGCACGATGCGGCGCATGGTCTGCCACTTGCTCGCGCCGCACCCGTAGCTGCCCTCACGCATCGAGTTGGGCACCGAGGCGATGGCCTCCTCGGTCGAGACGATGACGACGGGCAGGGTGAGCAAAGCAAGTGTCAGGGCGGCCCAAAGCATGCCGCGGGCGCCGAAGGTCGGCGAGCCGTCCACCGAGCGGGCCTCGAAGAAGCCCGTGAAGTAGGGCGTGCGCACCACCAGCACCGTGGCGGCGATGAACACCGAGAGCCACAGGGCCCGCGACAGCCACTTCAGAGCCTTGTTGCGCGGGGAGGGCTCCTTGCCGGGGATGGGCTTGCTCCACACCGCCGAGGCGTACGCGGCGACGAGCGTCACCATCGTGCCGCCCAGCACGGCCCACCACCAGAGCGCGGGCAGTCGCACGGAGGGATCGCTGCCCACGTCGACGTACTTGCCGACGGTGTAGCAGAAGAAGCCCAGCCCGAACACGCCGTACACGATGCTGGGCACGCCGGCGAGGTTGTTCACCGCGATGCGGATGGTGCTGGTGACCACGCCCTGGGGCGCGTACTCGCGCAGGTACAGCGCGGCGATGACGCCCAGCGGCGTGACGGTGATGGTCAGCAGCAGCGTGAGCATGACCGTGCCCACGATGACCGGGAACACGCCGCCCTCGGTGTTGGCCTCGCGCGGCGGGTGGGCCAGGAACTCCCACCACCTCGACACGAACACGCCGAACTTCTCGCCCACGCCCATGTCGTTGGCGTCGACCATGCGCACGATCTGCGAGAGTCGCATGGGGTTGTCCGGCTCGATCTGCCGCGCCGGCGCGAAGCGGCCCGTGAGGGGGTCGACGACCTCGAGCCGCAGGCGCTCGTCCTCGGCCTCGAGCGAAGCGATGCGCTCCAGCACGCCGTCGTAGCGCGCCTGGAGGTCGGCTTCCTTCTCGACGGCCTTGGCGCGAATATCGGCCAGGCGTTCCTCGGACATGACGCGGTTCTGCCACGGCGCGTGCAGCCACGCGGCCAGCAGCAGCGCGAGCCCGGCGGTGATGGCCGTCATGCGCGCAACGCGGACGGGCTTGCTCGGGCCGCCCAGACGCGGGGCGTCGTCGGTGTTGCGGTCCTGGCCGATCCACCAGGCGCCGACAAGAGCGCCGATGCCCAGCACGGCGACCGCGCCGAACACGACGATGCCCCAGGAATCGGCGGGCCGATCGACGCGCTCGGCGGAGATCTCCGCCTCGCGGACGTGCAGGCGGAGCGCCTCGATGCGCTTGTTGATGCTGCCCAGGCCGTGCTTCTTGAGGCCTTCGATCTCGGCGCTACGGGCCCGTGCCTCGCCGTGGTTCTCTTCGATAAAGGCGACGACCGCTTCGGGCCCCTCGGCCACGACCTTGGACTCGCCGGCCTCGTCGACCAGGATGGCCCGCTCGGGCACGCCCAGCCACACGCTCCACGCCTCGCGCTCGAGCATGACGGCGTGCTCGGGCCGCTCGACGCCGGCGACCTCGCTCTGCTCGACCCAGCGGAAGGGCTCGCCGCCGATGTCGCGGTTGCCCGTGCGGTACAGCGTCTGGGGCGGGTCGTCGCGGGTTTCTGTCGGCACGCCGAGGAAGGTGCTGCCGTCGCTGAGCGTGACCTGCTCGACGGGGCGCGGCCAGAAGGTGGTCAGGCCCTGGGTGACGATCATGGCGACCAAGCCGACGATCATCACGAGCGAGACGACCAGCGCACCGCCGGTGAGCCAGATCATGGGCTCGCCCAGCGCGCTCGGCGGCGTCGCGCGGCGGCCCATGGGTGCACCAGCGGGCTGGTTGGCCGGCTTATTGGTGGGTACCGCCCCGCCACCGGGCATGGGCTTGGCCGGAACGCCGCCGAAGTCTTGCACGCCCTTCTCGTCGCTCATAGCCCGGCCGTCCTTGCTCGCACCACCTGGCGGACGACCTCGGCCGCCGTGTTCACCGCGAAGGTCATCAAGAAGAGCACCAGCCCGCACAGGAACAGCACGCGGTAGTGCGTGCCGCCCATCGGCGCCTCGGGAAGTTCGACGGCGATGTTGGCCGAAAGCGTGCGGAACCCGCCGAAGACGTTCCAACTCATCTCTGGCGTGTTGCCCGTGGCCATGAGCACGATCATCGTCTCGCCGGCGGCGCGGCCGAAGCCGATCATGCACGCCGAGAAGATGCCCGAGCCGGCAACGGGGATCACGATTCGCACGGCGGTCTGCCAGGGCGTGGCCCCGGCGCCAAGCGAAGCGGTTCGCAGCGAGTCGGGCACGGCCCGGAGCGAATCCTCCGAGATCGTGTAGATGATGGGGATCACCGCGAAGCCCATGATCATCGACACGACCAGTGTGTTACGCGGCGAAAATGGGCCGAAGATGCTGTTACGCGGGTCGAAGCCGAGGGCTTGCAGGATGTGCGCGAGGCCCAGCGAGAGCACCAGCACGAGGACGAGCATCGCGAAGAACCGCACGAGCATGACGCCGGCGATCGCGAGGTCGGTCTGGCCCGACACGGCGCGGTCGATGCGGCGGCCGAGGAACATCGACTGAAGCACGGTCAGGATGATGGCCACCGGCGCGACGAGCACGACGAACCACCCCGGCCAGGCCTGCCCGTACTCGCTGGCCAGCCAGCGGCGGATATCGACCGGCACGCCCTGGGCCACGCCCTCGGGCGGCGCGAACAGCACGCGTTCGAGCGACGGGCCGATAGCCCAGGCGATGACCACGCCCACGCCACAGGTCAGCAGCACCATCACCATGTGCTGCCAGGCGCTCGTGCGCTTACGCACGTGCGAGGGGAGCATCTGCCACAGGTGGGCGACCGTGAGCACGGCGATGGGGATCGTCGCGAGGCTCACCAGCACGGCGGGCAGCCACTCGCGAACGAACGGCGCGATGACGATGGCCGCGACAAAACCCAGCACCACCGATGGCAGCGAGGCCATCATCTCGACACCGGGCTTGACGACCTTGCGGACGTTGGGGCTCAGGAACTCGCTCGTGTACACCGCCGCCAGCACGCCCATGGGCACCGCGAAGAGCATCGCGAACACGGTCGCCTTCAGCGAGCCGAAGATCAGCGGCACGATGCTGAGCTTGATCTCCGCCGCATCATCACCCGAGGACGACTGGTACACGTACGCGGGCTCGAACTGCCCTTCGTAATGCACCTTGCCGAAGAGTGCCTTGAAGGAGAACTCCGGGTAACCCGGCTCGAGGGCTCGCATGACGCCGGTGCCCGAAGCGTCGAGCACGAAGACGCCGTCGTTCTTGGGCGCGAGCCGTGCGCGGACGGGGTTCTCGATGCCCGTGTCGAACTCGGCGACGATCTTCTCGCTCGTGACGTGGCGGACGCGGACCAGGCCGCTGCGGCCCAGGATTACGATCGAGCGATCGCGCTGGCTCGGGGCGATATCGACGATGGCCGAGTCGGAGCCCTGGAACTCGTGGGCCTCGACCAGCATCCGCACGCCGCTCTCGCCGTCGAGTTCACCCGTCGCGACGTGCCACGCGTGCACGGTGCCCGCATCGTCGCCGACGAGCAGGCTGCGGCCGCCGAGGATCATGGCCGCCGCCGTTGCGTGCTGGCCCTCGTTGACGACCGAAACGGTTTGCGCGAGTTCGAAGCCATCGCCGGTCCGGCTGAATCGGCGGACCATGCCGTTCTCGCCCAGCGCGAGCACGTGCTCGCCGTCGCTGGTCACGAATAGCCAACGCTCCATCGTGTCCGGTTCGATCGTGAACGACGTGGAACTCAGCCGCGTGCGGGGCGGGCCGCCACCGAGGGGGCGGATCGTGCGGACGGTGTTCACGAGCACGGTGCCGTCGGCGCGGGCAGCAAGCAGCACGGTGCGGCCGGTGGGATCGATGTTGTAGTCGACGCGGACGACGGCGCCCTCGCCCTCGCTCAACTCGACGGCGTCGCCGAGCTCGATCTCGATTTGCGAACGGCGGGCCCGGCCGGGCGACACCATCTCATACAGACCACCATCGGCCGCCCAGAAGGTCTGGTCGGGGCTGGGCGGGCTGGTCTCGAGGATCGACTCGTCGAAGCTGATGCTGCCCAGGCGGACGGTGCCGTCTTCGTAGCCGGCGGCGACCAATTCTCCGTTGCGGACGACCGCGAAGGAGGTGGGCGTCTGGCCATCGGATAGCGGCAGCGGATCGGCCAGGGGCTCGCCGGTGGCCAGGGCGAACGGCTGGATCGTGCCGTCCGGCGCGACAAACGCGGCTCCGCGGCCGTAGGGGTCGAGCACGGGCAGGCCCGACCGCATGGGTGTCTCGCTGCTCAGCCGGGCACCGACCTCGCCGCGCGAGAAGAGCGGGACCACGACGTACGCGAGGTACACACAAATACCCAGCACCGCCACCAGCACCAGCGCGCCGCCGGTCTGGATGACGTACGTGGAAAGTTGGTCCATCAGCGCCACGCGGCGGCGGACGGGGCGGTTGCCCACATGGCCGCCTGGCTTGGACTTCTGGGGCTGGTCAGCTGCCATGCGTTGCTCGGGAGGTCGCACCGGGAGAGGGCCGACGAGGTCGCCGGAATGAAAGACGCCTCACAAACCCGTCAAGGCTTGGGGCGGCGTGGTCTTGAATCAACCGTCGGTGATTCAAACTTCGATTAGAACTTCGGGTCGAGCTTGCAGGCCTTCAGGTCCTCGCGAGCCACGGTGGCCGACACGGGGAAGTAGCCATCCTTGAGGACGACTTCCTGGCCCTGCTTGCTGAACACCAGCTTGATGAACTCGGCCATCTTGGGATCGCTGATGCCGCGGACCGGATCGACGTTGACGTACAGGTACAGGAAGCGGGCCAGGGGGTACTCACCCGAGTTGGCGTACTCGGCGCTCGGGGAGAAGGAGTCGCCGCCATCGAGCGAGACCTGGAGCATCTTGACGCCGGCGGTGGCGTAGCCCACGCCCGAGTAGCCCATGCCGAACTCGTCGTTGGCCACACCCGTGACGACGGCCGACGAGCCGGGCTGCTCCTTCACGGTGTCGCGGTAGTCGTTGCCCTGCAGGGCCACCGACTTGAAGTAGCCGTAGGTGCCCGAGGCCGAGTTGCGGCCGTAGAGGCTCACGGCGCGGCTGGCCCACTTGCGATCGGTCACGCCCAGGTCGCCCCAGGTGACGGTGTTCGGGCCGGCGACCGAGAAGACGTCGGTCAACTGCTGGATCGAGATCTCATTGAGCGGGCAGTCCTTGTGGACGAAGACGGCCAGGGCGTCGATGGCGGTGCGGAGCGCGACGGGCTTGTAGCCGAAGCGCTTTTCGAACTCATCAACCTCCGAGGACTTCATGGCCCGGCTCATGGGGCCGAAGTTGGCCTGGCCCTGCATCAGGGCGGGGGGAGCGGTCGACGAGCCCTTGCCCTCGACCTCGATCTGGACGGCGGGATAGAAGCCCTTGAACTCCTCGCCCCAGAGGGTCATGAGGTTGTTCATGGTGTCCGAGCCAATGCTCTTGATGTTGCCCGAGACGCCGCTCACTGGGGTGTACTTGGGCAGCTTGCTGTCGATCTCCGGGCCAGCGGCCATCAGCGCCGAAGCACCGGCCACGGCAGCGGTCAGACCAACAGCCCATTTGCGAAACGTCGAGGTTGCCATACCGGAATCTCCTTAGGCCCGCGGATGTGTTCGGGGCGGTTCGTGTCTCCGGCAGAATGGAAGACCAACCCCTCTCTGGGGGCATTCATGGCATCCAAAGATGGAGTTAAGATTGCGCTAAGCGATGGTGGCGGTGGCCTACCCGAACCGATCTAGTACAACGGCCCGAGTCGGATCAGTGTGGAGCCGAACGACCGCTTCTCGGGATCGGTCGAGGGTGTGAACTCGAAGTCCATCCTCGCGCCCACACGCTCGCGGACATCGTCGTAGCCGCGAGGCTTGAAGTCGATCTTGAGCGCGTAGCCGGGTCCGATGCGCTGGTCGCTGGCCGATCGGGCCATGGTCTGCTCGTCGAAGTGGCCCTTGCACAGGACCTCGCCCTCGGCCCCGTAGAGTTCGAATCGCAACGTTCCGTCGCGGTGGAACGGTTGCTCGGCTCCCGGGCCTTCGCGGTCGTAATTGAAGAAGTACACGCTGACGAGCACGCCGTCGATGTAGGCGTTGGAGTCGGTATCGATCTCGCTGTGCTTGGCGACCATAAGCCGGCGCGGCATGACGTCCTCGGGCGGGGGCGCGAATTTCTTGATGTTGCTGCCACCACCAGCAACGCAACCGCCCACGGCGCCCAAGCCGAACACCGCCACCAAGACAAGCGTGGACCGGAGGCTGCGAATCACCTGTCCTCCTCGTTCGGCTCACGGGGGGCGGGCGGGTAGTACGGGCCGATGTGCGGGCCCATCTGGTTCTCGTCCATCAGGATCTCTTCGGGGAAGTACCGAGGATCGAACTGTTCGATCGAAAGGCCCGAAACATCGGAACGCTCGATCATCTTACTCGACGCGCCAGTGTGGGTGAACATCTCCTTGCCCGTCACGCGGCGGGCCTCGGCCACGCCGCCCTTGCCCCCGGGGATGATCCGAGGCGTGAGCACCACGAGCAACTCGGTGCGGCGGTTGGTCTTCTCCCGAGTGCGGAAGAGCCAGCCCACGCCCGGCAGGTCACCGAAGAGCGGCACGCTGGTGTTGCGATTGTCGTTGAAGGCCTGGATGAGCCCGCCGATGACCACGGTCTCGCCGTTGCGCACCGTGACGGTGGTCTGCACCTCACGCTTGTTGATGACCGGGGCGGCGAAGTTCTCGCTGATCTGCGTCTGCTGGCTCGAGAGCGAAGAGATCTCCGGGGCGATCTCGAGGCGGACAAAGCCATCGGAGCTGATCGAGGGCCGCACGAGCATCGAGATGCCGATGTCCGTGCGCGTCACGTTGGCCTGCGTCCGGCCGCTCTCGAACGTGTCAACACTCTCGATGATGGCGATGTCGTCACCGACGAGGATGTTGCCTTCTTCGTTATTGTTGATCTGGATGACCGGGCGCGACAGGACCTCCAACCGGCCCTGGCCCTCGAGGGCGCGGACGGCCAGGCCGAAGTCAGCCGACGAGAGCGACAGGTTTGGCAGTCCCACCGATGTCGCCACGCCCGTGCCCGCGGCGCTCATGCCGAAGTCGTACATGTCGCCACCGAAGTCGAACAGGTCGAAGTCCAGGCCCCAGCTTGCGTTCTCGTCGAGCGTGACCTCGGCAATGAGCGCCTGCACCAGCACCTGCGGCGGAGCCGCGTCGAGCTCGGACACGATGTCGTTCACCGTGCCAATGTACCGCGGCGAGGCCGACACGATGACCTTGTTGCTCGTCGGGTCGCCCACCACGATGACCTCGCGGTCGAGCACGCGGCTGAGCGACTCGCCGCTCTCGCCGCTGATCAGCGTGCGGAGGCGGTCGGCCTGGGTCTGGAAGTACCCCTGGAGAACGTCCTGCACCTCCTGGGCCTGGGCGTTCTGGAGTGAGTACACCACCTCTTCACGCTCGGTGGCCTCGATGGCGTCCAGGCGGTTGATGACGTCGCTCACGAGGTCGACGTATTCCTTGGTAGCCGACACGATGAGCGTGTTGGTGCGGTAGTCGATGGTGATCGCCAGCCGCTCGCGTTCGGTCGATACCGGCGTGAGCTGGGGCTCGAATGGCTGTTCGGGATCGACATCCCGGCGCCGCGAGGGCACGAGGATGAGCTGGTCGCCCTGGCGTTGCAGGCTGAAGAGTTCCTGCAGAACCACGGCCATCTGCTCGGCGTCGGCGTTGATGAGCTGGAAATACTTCAGGATGCGGTCGTCGACCTCGCTACGGTCGACCTCGTCGATGAAGCCCAGGATCAGGTCCATCACCTCTGGCGGGCTCACGATGGTCACCGCATTGGTGCGTTCGTCGGCCTCGATGGTGATCTGCCGACGCACCGAATCGTCGATGGCGGCGCTGGTGATGGTGTACTCGCCGTTGCCCTTGCCCATCTCGTCGCGGATCTGCCGGCGGAACTCGATGATCGACGCCGATTCGCCCGGCGTGCCGGCAACGCTCCGGCCCGAGAGCAGGTTCTCCAGAAGCTGCACCACCTCGCGTGCATCGGCGCTATCGAGCTCGACACGCTGAAGGAGCTGACGCATGCGAACCTCGGCAACGTCGAGCCGCTGGGCGAGCTCTCGCACCTTGGCCACGTCGTTGGCCGTGCCGCTGACGACGATGGAGTTGCTGCGATCCTCGGCCACGACGCTCACGGAGTTGTCGCCGCGCTTGTCGTTCTCGGGGTCGACGTACAGGGTCCGGATCGACTCGACGATCTGTGCCGCGCGGCCGCGCTCGAGGCCGATGAGTGCGATCTCGGCGGCGCCGGTGATGCGTTGCTCCTCACGGGACAGGCTCTCGACTAGACCGCGTACGACCTCCAGGTTCTCCTCGCTACAAACCACCAGGAGTTGGTTGGTCGAGCGGCTGGGCTCGATGGAGAACACGTCCTGGGCCGACTCGGCCTGGCCGTTGCCCGTGGCGGCGTCGATGCGATCACGCATCAGCCGCTCGATGCGTGGCGCGAGCTGCTCCACGTCGGCACCGCGAACGTCGACGGTGTGCAGGCCCACGGTTACGCGCCCTTCGTTGCGGTCGAGGTTGCTGATCAGGTCCTCGAGCACGGCGAAGCTGCGTGGGCTGGTGGATACCACCAGCGTGTTCGTCCGCAGATCGGGCTGGATGATGACGGCATCCTCGTCGCGATCGACACCCGCACGGCGGCGATCATCGAAGATCTCTTCGACCAGGTCGGCCACACGATCGGCCGAGGCACGCTCGAGCGCGAAGAAGCGGACCTGATTGCTCGCCGCAGCGGCTTCGACGTCGAGCATCTTGACGAGTTCCGTCACGATGCGCAGGTTCGCCGGGCTGGCGACGATGATCAGCCGGTTGCCGTTGGGCTCGGGCAGGATCGTCAGCCCGCTGAGCGTGCCGAACAGGTCGCTGTCGAGCCGGGCGCCAGCCTCCAGCGGGTCCTTGCCCTGCTGCACCATGCGGAGGCGGCCGACCTGCTCACGCAGGCCCGCGGCCTGCGGCGCGTCGGCGACGCCATCGATGAGCGTGCTACGGATGAGGTCGGCGATGTCCGTCGCGTCGGCGTGGTCGAGCGTGATGATGGTCGGCTCGATCCAGCCAACGGACTCCTCACTGTCGAGGTCGGCCAGCAGGACCTCGACGAAGGCGACGCCCTCCTCGCGGCCGACGACGATCAATGAGTTGGTGCGCGCGTCGACCTCGATGGCGACCTCGCCCGCGAGCGCCTGGCCCGTGGCGGTCGTGGGCACGCCCTCGCGCTGCGTGCCCGGCACGCGGCGGATGGCCTCGCCCTCGCGGAACAGACCCTCGATGATCGTCTGTATCCGGCCCGCGTCAGCGTTGCTGAGCGGGAAGATGCGGGCGACCACGGCCTCGCCAACCGGCAAGCGGTCGAGCGAGGCAACGAGTTGCTCGACGGCCCGCACGTTGGCCGGCGTCGACGCGATGAGCAGCGAGTTGGATCCGGCGTCGACGCCGAGTTGCACCGGCACGGTGAGGTCGAATTCGGGGCCGGCATCGCCCATCGCCATCTTGCGGCGGCGCACCTGCTCGGCGAGCGCACGGGCCGTGGCGGTCTGGCCTTGCTCGGCACGCGGGCTGAGCATGTCTCGCACGACTCGCGCCACGTCGTCGGCCGATGCGGTCTTGAGCCGAACCAGCGATACCGACTGGGCGTCCTTCACGCCGCCATTGTCGATGGCCTTCACGAGTTGCTCGACACGATCCGCGTCCGCCGCGCTCGCGACGACCGCCACCGAATTTCGCGCCGGCAGCGGCACGATAGTGATCGGCTCGCCCACGACACCGGGCCGATCGGCCTGCGTCGGGCGAGTGAGGCCGAGCTGATTGGCCAGGTCGACCATCTGTTGCGGCGAGTGCGAGTTGAGCGTGATGATGCGGATGGCCTGACCCAGCCCGACGGGGCCGGCGGGGTCGAGCCCCTCGACCTGACCGTCAACGCCGGCGAGCTCGCCCTGGAGCTTCTCGACGACCTCCTTCATCTCCTCGAACAAACGCTCGCTGGCGGCAATCACAAGCGCGTTGCTGTCGCGGTCAACCTCGATGCCCAGACCCTCGTTGAGTTGCTGGGCTCGCACGCGGAACGAATTCAGCAGCGTCTCGCGCATCCGCGTGGCGGGGATGCCCTTCACCACCAGCGTCCGCACACGCACGTCTGCCGACGAACTCTCGGTCTCCAGCGTCTGCACGAGCGCCCGCACTTGCGTGAAGTCGGCGTCCGAGCCGCGGAACACGATCATGTTGCTGGCGTCATCGCCGAACACCACGGGCGTGCGCGGGCCGCGACGGCCGAGTGGATCGATGAAGATTCGCTGGACGGCTTGTGCAATGCGCGACGCGCGACCCGAGTTCAGCGCGATAACGCGGGCGTCGGGCAGCCGGCCCGCCCCCTCGCCGTCGAGCGACTTCGCGATAGCCTGGATGCGCTCCAGGTCCTGCACATTCGCGAACACGATGAGCGAGTTGGTCTCGACCTCGGCCGACACGACCGGCGTCTCACCCGGATCGATCAGCACGGTGGGCTGCTCGGGCGTCGTCTGGCGGCCCTGGTTGCCCTGGTTGCCCTGCCGTCGTGCCTGCTCGCGCTGGATCTGCTGTTCGAGCGGGGCCTGGAAGCCCTCGTTGAGCGCGTCGGCCACATTCCGGGCGTCGGCATTGCGCAGCGGGATGACATGCAACTGCCGGCCGGTCGAGTACGCCTCGGTATCGAACTGCTCGAGCAGGCTCTGGATGCCCTCCCACTGCTCCTCCCCAGCGGCGATGACCAGCGTGTTGCTGACGTCGATGCTCAGGATGCTCACGTCACGGGCCGCCTGGCTACTTGCCTCTGGCGCGCGTGGTCCGTAGAACAGGTTGAGCGCATCGGCCACGGTCTTGGCCTCGGCAAAGCGCAGCTTCACGAACTGCGTCGTCCGTTCGGTGCCCGTCTCGACGTCGAGTTGCTCGATGATCCGAACCAGTTGGTCCATCTCGTCGGGCTCGGCTGTCAGCGTGATGATGTTCTCATCGATGCTGTACTCGAGGCCGGGCGCGGGCTCGCCAGCCTCGCGCCGCTGGGCGCGGATGGCTTCGCGAAGCGTCAGGAAGACGTCGTACGCGCTCGCGTGGGTGAGCGGCACGCGACGGAATTCGGTCGCAGGCGGCGCGCTGGCGACATCGAACAACGCGATCTGCTCGCGCACCCAGTTGATCGATTCCTCATTCCCGCCCGAGATGATGATGGTGTTGGTGCGATCGACCGCCGTCAGCTCGACGTTCATGCCTTCCGGGATCGCGCTGCGAAGATCGCGCGCGACCTGCGGCGCACGCGCCTCGGCCAGTTGCACACTGACGAACGGGATCGCCGAGTCGGTATCCAGCTTCTCCAGCAGAGCCTTGATGAGTGGGAATTGCTCGTCCAGCGCCGACACCACGATCGCGTTGCGACTGGGCTGCGGCGTGATGCGGATCGCGTCGTCGCGGCCGCTGCTGGGGATCATGTTGCGGATCGCGTCGCCCGCTTCGCGCGGGTCCATCGAGCGCAGGGCGAAGACCTCGATGCTGCGACCCACGCCCAGATCGGGCTGGTCGATCTGCGCCACCATATCGTTGAGCAAGGCCATGTCGTCCTCGCCCGCGGTGGCGATGAGGATGTTGCCGTCTGTCGAACCGATGACGGTCACCTCGCTGCCGCCCCGACCCTCGGCTCTGGCGCGTTGCTCGAAGAACTGACGCAGCGTGTCTTGGGCGCGCTGCGCGTTGGCGTGGCGCAACGGGATGACCTTGATCTCGCGACCCTCGATGCCGGGCGTGGCCGCGAGTGTCTCGGCGTACTCGACGGCCTGATCGACCTTGGCCTTCTCGCCAACCAGGATGAGCAGGCGGCGCTGCCGATCGATCGAGACGTTGACGGTTTCCTGACCCCAGCTGATCCACCACCGGCCGCTATCGTTCTCCTCGAACGCCTGGCGGATGATCTGCGCAATCGCGTTGAGGTCGCCGTCCTTGATCGGAACCGTGCGCACGATCTTGCGCGTGATGTCGCTGTTCTCCTTGTCGAGGCTGTCGATGAGGCTCAGCACCAGGTCCATCGTCTCGCCCTGGCCCAGCACAATGATGCTGTTGCTCGGCTCGTGAACAGTCGTGTAAATCTTGTCTTCGGGGGGGGCCTCCTGGCCGCGGTTCCAACCGCCCCACACGCGTTCGTCATAGAGCTGCAAGACCAGATCGCTCACCGCATCGTCCAGGTCGTCGGCAGCCCCGTTCTCGATGCGCACGATCTCCATGCGCAGATCACGAGCGGCAGCGGGCATGTCCAGCGCGCCAACCAACTCTTCGATCTGCGCAAAGTCGGCATCCGACGCGGCAACGATCAGCGTGCCGCTCCGACGCTCGCCGACCACGTTCACCCGTGTCTGCCCACGACGCCCGCGACCGGCGGACTGTGCTCGATCGCTCATGAAACGCTGGATGGCCTGCGCCACGGTCGGCGCGTCGGCCGTCTCGAGCTTGATCGTGCGGATGGGCGCTCCCTCGACGCTTGCCGAGTCGAGTTGCTCGGCGAGTTCGCGAACCTCGACCAGCAACTCGGGCTCGGCACGGACCACCAGCATCCCCGCATCGTCGTCGGCCGACACGTTCAGCTTGCCCTTACGGCCCGGGTCATTGCCGATGAGCACCTGGTTGATGACTTGCGCGACGGTTCGCGGCAGGGCGTTCTGTAATGGCAGGATCGCCATCTCCAGCCCCTTGTCGCGCGCGGGCGAGTCGGCATCGACGAGCAATCGCTCGATCTCCTCGTGCTGCTCGCTCGAAGCCGTCACGAGCAACGCATTGGTGCGATCGTCGGCCACAAAGCTGGGTTCGGGTAGGGAATTGCCACCAGGACCACGGCGCTGGGCACGAAAGAGGTCGCGAAAGGCGCCCGAGAGCTGCTGCGCCTCGGCGTTATCGAGCGCATAACGACGGATCGACAAGCGATCGGCAAGCGGGCTCTGATCAATCAGGCTCACGAACGAATCGATCAGCGGCAGCACGTCGTTGGGCGCGGTGACCACCAGACGAGTCCCGCTCGGATCGGCCAGCACGCGCACGGTGTCTGGATCAATCGATGCCTTCACGCGCTGCCCATCGGGCCCCAGCAATTCCAGTTCGCTCGCTCGCGATGGCTGCGGCTGCCAGCGAAACCGGCGTGCCTGCTGCCCGGTAGGCTGCGCGCTCACCAGGTCGTTAATCGAATCGGCTGCATCGTCGGCGTCGATATTGACCAGCGGGTAGACCTTCAGGGTCAGTTGTTCGCTGGCTTCGAGCCGGGACACCGCGGCGATGAGCTCGCCCAGCACCTCGAAGTCGGTGTCGTTCGACCAAACGATGAGCGACGAACCTATAGGATCCGGAACGACGTTGGGATCACCGGTAAAACCCGAGGGGTTCTCCGTGCTCGCGCGACCGACGCGCTGCACCGTCTGGCGAACGAGCTGCGCGATCGCGTTCGCGTCGGCCGAGCTCGGAAGGCGGATCACTCGCGTACGCGTGGCCTGGCGTGGCATCTGCTGCTGGATCTGATCGGCCAGAGCGGCGAGTCGATCGGTCACACGCGGCGAACCGAGCACCACGAGCGTGTTCGTAGCCGGGTCGACCGCGATGGTGACCGCCGGCTCGGCTTCGGGCTCCTCCGCCGGCTGGTCGTCCTGCGCGGCAGATGTTTCCGGCTGCGCATCCTGCAAGCCTGCCAGCACAGCCGACATCACGGCCTCGGCCAGCGGATCACGCCGTTGCGGCAACGCGCTGCCGGGCCCGATTGGCTTGGCGTCCTTCAAGAGTTCATCAACGCCGATGACCTGGACCTTCACGCCGCCCTGGCTTTCGAGGAGCTGTTGCAGCGTCTGCGCGACCGCCGCCGCATCGCCGCGCGAGCGATCGATGGGGATCAGTCGCATCTGCCGGCTGCCGGCGAGCGTGGCGGAATCGATCTGCTGGGCCAGGCTCTCGATCTCGGTCATCTGCGCCGCGGTGCCCCGCACGATGAGCGTGTTGCTGCCCTGGTCGACGCGGATCACCGGCGGCTCGACACCACCTTCGTTCGAGGTCAGCACGTCGATAAGGTTCTGCGACACCTGGGCCGCATCGGCGTTGCGCAGCGGGATCAGCCGCACCAATCGCTGGCCGGCGCCGCTCGAACTCTCGGCAACGTCCAGCTCGGCGGCCACCTGCTGGGCGAGTTCGAGCATCGGTCGCGGCGCGGCGACCACCACCGTGTTGCTGCCCGGCTCGGGGATCACGCGGATCGTCGGCTTCGCGGCCTGATCCGGATTCCGGGCGGCGAAGTCGCCCACGGCCCACCACGGCAGCAGGTCGACGATCGACTCCTGCTGAAGGATGGTCTCGAGGATCGGCGCCAGCGTCTCCGCCCGAGTGTGCGTCAGGCGCAGCGTCAGCACGCCGATGGCTTCGGGCTCGACCTGAACGTCCATCTCGTTGATGAGATCAACAGCCTCCTCGATCTGCGACTGCGAGGCAGAGATCACGATGCTGTTGCTGCGCGTCTCGGCGCGAACCGTCGGTTGGGGCTGGCCGGGCCGGATGCTGGCCCGCAGCGCGTCCTGCACCGCGGAAGCAACCGAGTCGGCATCTCCACGCGTCAGCCGTACGAGCCGAACGTCGAGCTCGCCCTGACCATCGGGGGCAGCATCCATGGCCTCGATGAGCTTGCTGGCCATCGACATCATCGCGCTCGGGACGCTCAGCACCAACCGATTCGCCTGCGCATCGGCACGCACGGTCGGACGCGGGATCGACATGCCCGCACGCTCCGCACGCACGAGTTCGGCTGGCCAACGGCCGCGATCATTCAACAATGGCTCGATCGTCTGCGCCACGCTCGTCGCTGATGCGTTGCGCAAAGACACAACCGTGACGTCGGCCACCGGTGTCGCAGGGGATTGGTCGTCGAAGCGTTGGAGCAGCTCGACGGCCTTGATCGCCGCCGACTCGCCGCCCACCACCAGCACGGTTCCGGTGTTGGGTTCGGCCGAGATTTCCAGGCCTAAACGGTCGACCTCGATCGTCTGGTCGGCCACGCGCGACACCGCATCAGCCAATGCTTGCGGGTCGGCACGCACGGGCGTGTAGGTCAGCAGCGTGCGATTGCTCTCGGCCGAGGGACGATCCAGCTTCTCGATGAGCTCGCGGGCCAGCTCGACCATCTTCGACGGCCCCGACACCAACAACGCGTTCGTCGAGCTATCGATCTCGACACGAACTGGGGTCACCTGCGTCGCCGTTGGATCACGGCGGAGCAACTCACGCAAGATGAACTGGTTGGTCTCGCGCTGTTGCTCGAGCAGGCGCTCGATAACCGGGCCGATGCGTTCGGCGTCGGCGTGCGCAAGTTCGAACGTCTCCACGCCCACGGCCTCGGGGTCGAACGGTGGCGTATCAAGGTCATCAACGAGCGTGTCAACAAGTTCCAGGTCGCTCTGAGCACCGGTCAATATGAGCGCGTTGGCGCCCCCCACCGCACTCACGCGTACCTCGCCGCCGCTGGGCAGCACAAGGTCGGAGACTGCACGCTGGAGCTGCGGCCCGATCTGGTCGGCACGGCCATAGCTCAGCGGCACCACGCGCACGACCGGCGCGCTCGCGCCGACCTCGTCGGTGTCGAGCGCCTCGACCAGGCTCGCCGCCAACTCCTGCGCAACGGGCGGCGCGGAGATGATCAGCGTGTTCGTCGCCGGCTCGGCGCTCACGGTCAGGAGCGAGGCCACGTCGGCCACCCCCAGCCCACCCTCGACCTGCTGCTGCTCACGCAACCGCGTCGTCAGCAGGTCACGCAGCAGCGGCTCCAGCCGATCGGCCCGGGCGTATTGCAACTTGTACAGCTTCACGCTCGACTCGGCACGCGTCGGGGCGCCATCCAGGTCGGCCAACAATGCCTCGACCTGCACGAACGCCTCGGCCGGCCCGCTCACGATGATCGACCGCGTCGCCGGCTCGATCGACACGCTCAGTGGCGTGCGCGGACTGCCACCCAGCGCGCCCGTGTTCGCCAGATCACGAATCGCCGTCGCCACCGATTGCGGCTCGGCGCGCAGCGGCCGGTACGTCCGCACGGTCACGTCGCCCGCGAGCTCCGAGCGATCGAGCGATTGCACGATCTGCTCGAACCCGGCCAGCCGTCGACTCGGCGCATCGACGATCAGCGCGTTCGTGCCGCGATTCGCACGGACGACCACTTCCTTGGGTTGCTGCAGATCGGGCCGCGGCCGACCCCGCGAGTCGTAGGGCATGGGCGGCGCCGGGTACATATCGTCGATGGTCCGGGCCAGCTCCTCGGCACGCGCGTGCTGCAGCGGGAAGATGCGGATCTCACGATCCTCGTCGTCGATCGTGCGCGAGTCGTTGAGCTGCGACACCACCGCCTCGATCTCGGGCATCACGTCGGGGTGTGCCGAGATCAGCAGCGTGTTGGTCGCAGCGTCGGCCTGGATATCCACCGGCTGGCGGGCCCGCTCCTCGGGCGTGCGACGCTGGTAGCTCTCTTGCAGCATCGACGCGATGCTGCCCGCCTCGGTCGCGCGCAATCGCAGGATCCGCAGCGGCTGGCGGCCGGCCGACTCCTGTCGGTCGAGATCACGCACCAACTGCTCGATGATGCCGAACTGCGACGGCACCGCCGCCGCGAGGATCGCGTTGGTGCTCTCGATCGCCTCGAACACCGGCTCGGGCCCGCCCTGCTGCCGCAGTGACGTGCTCGAACCAACAAGGTCTCGCAGGAACTCGATCACGTCGGCAGCGCGAGCTTGCTGGAGTTGGATGAGCCGCGCCTCGCGCGGCGGGCCGACCTGGTCTTGCAGCAGGTCGATCACGCCAAGGAACCGCTCCATCGCCCGCGCGTCGGCAACGATCTCGAGCGCGTTGGTCGCCTCGTTCACCGACAGCTCGACCTCACCCGCGCCCGGCACGCCGGCAACCTGCGCCTGATAGATCGCGAGCGCCCGATCGCCGACTTCGCCCGCATCCGCGTTGGCGATGGGCACGATGGCCGTCTCGCGCACCGTGGGCACGGCGGACAAGTCCTCCAGCATCGCCTCGACACGCTCGAACGTCACCGAGTCGCCCGCGACGATCAGCGTCCCGCTCTGTGGCTCGGCCTCGATCGTCACACGCACGCTTTGGCGCCCAGCCGGCGCGGGAGCGCTCAGGTTGCCCTGGCGGTCCATGCCCTCGAGCACACGCTTGATGGTCGACACGTCGGCGTTCACCACGCGATACGTGCGCAGCTCGGCACTCGGGGCCACCTCGATCTGGTCGAGTTGCTGGGCCAGCTCGCGTAACGATTCGTGCATCTCCACCGGCGCATCGATAATCAGTGAGTTGCTCGACTCGTCGGCCGACACCACGATCTGCCTCGCCTCGCGTAGCCAAGGCATCGGCTGGCCGCGCCGATCCATCGGGATGGGCGGCTCGGGGTACAACCGGTTCATCGCGTCCGCAACATCGGTCGCCTTCGCGACGGCAAGACGGAACAGCAACGGCGCGCGATCGGGCGCCAGGATGCCCTGGCGGTTGATCTCCTCCACCACCGTCCGGATGTTGGCGAACACGTCCTCGTGCGCCGACACGATCAGCGTATTGGTCGCCTCGTCGGCCCGAACGTCAACCGGGTGCTCCATGCGATCGGCCTGCGGACGCCGGTCGTACTGCTCGGTGAGCATCTTGGCGATGTTCGCCGCGTTGGCCGTGCGGAGTTGCAGCAGCTTCATCGGCAGCAGCTCGCGTGGCTCGACCGTGTCGAGCCGCTGCACGAGCTCGGCCACGATCGCGTGCTGCGCGGGCTCGGCCTTCACCACCAGCGTGTTCGTACGCTCGAGCACGCTCAGCTCGGGCGCGGGCGCCTCGCGGGCGGGGTCGACCGGCTCGCGATCGGCGATGAGCTTCTTAATGACCGGCAGCACCTGCTGCACGTTGGCGTTCTGCAACTCGATCATCCGCGTTGTCTGCGCGGGCGGCACGAGTTGCTGGATCTGCTGGAGAACCTCCTGGAACAGCGACACCGCCACCCCCGAGCCGCGAACCACGATCGCGCCCGCGGCGGCATCCGGGGTCAGCACCAGATCGTTCAGCGCCGGGTCCTTCCGCCGCGAAGCCTCGGCCTCGTACACCTCCCGCACACGGTTCAGCAACTCGTTGGGCGTCGTGTTGCGAACAGGGATCACCACGAACCTCGACCCGCCGCTGGGCGTATCGAGCTGCTCGACGATCGCCTCGATCGTCGAGAACTGCGACTCGCTCGCACGCACGATCAACTGCCGGAGCTCGTCGACCGGCTCGAAGTCGGGAGCCTCGTACGTCGAGCCATCGCTCGGGCGCAACATCGCCTCGGCCACGCGCCGTGCGGCGGGCGCCACCTCGCTGGGCTTGGCCGAGGCCAACGGGAACGTGCGCACCGCACGCTCGACGACCACGCCCGACTCGCTCTGTTGCATGAACTCGACGAACTTGTCCAGCCCCTCCCGCTGACCCACGACAGTCACCAATCGGCGAGGCGCGTCGACATCGATGCGCAGCGGCTCGCGCTCGTCCATGCCGCTCAGCTCGTACAGCTCCATGGCGCGATCGACCACGGCCTGGGGATCGCCGCGACCGACGTTGAGCGTGCGCACGTCGCGCGAAAAGGTCTGCTGGCTGTCGAACGCGCGGGCGAGCTCCTCGAAGGCCTCGACGTCCGCCGCCGGACCGGTGACCATGAGCGAACGCCCCTCGCCCAGCGACGCGAACCGCAGCACCTGCTGCTGGCGAGGCGAGAGCAGCCGCCCCACCGTGCGCTCGACCGACGCCGCATCGACACGCTCCAGCGAGATGACGGTCGTCCGCTGCCCGCTGTGCTCGCGATCGTTCAGCCCCGGGTCGAGCTCGCCGAGCAACGCCTCGGCCTGCATCACCAGCGACGCGCTGCCGACGACGGTGATCTTGCCCTGGCTCTCCATCGGGATGATGGTCGGCTTGCGGTCATTCGGCAATGCCGCGAATAAACGATCGAGCTGCTGCGATGCCTCGCGCGCACTCACCGCCTCGAGCACGAAACTGGCCATACGGCGGCTGTCGACCGCGCCGCCCTCGCCCTGGTCCAACATCTCGATGAGTTGGGCGGCGGTCTCCAGCCGACGCGTCGGCCCGATCGCGATGATCGAGTTCGATCGCTCGTTTGGCTCGAAGCGCACCGGCGGCTTGGAGACATCGTCGACAACATCGATCCGGTTGCCCTGCTTCTCGATGGTCTTTTCATATTCGGGAACGAGCGTCCGGAGCGTGGGGATCACGTCGTCCACGCGCGCGTTGCGCAGGGGGTACACACGATAATCCGAATCGCTGGGCGGCTGGCTGTCGACCAGACGCAGCACCTCACGGATGCGGCGAATCTGCTCCCCAGTCTCGGTCACGATCACCAGATTCTGCGAGGGCACGGGCACGAGCGACCCGTACGCCGCCACCATGCCCTTGATCTGCTCGGCAACGGTTGCCGCATCGATGTTCGTCAGCGGGACGGCTAGGGTGACGATCTCTCCGTCGCGCACGTCGCCGGGCAAATCACCCTGGAAGATCGAGCCGGGCTGGCGAGCCGCGTCCTCGATCGAACGCAGGTACAGATACTCGTTCTCCTGCGTCAGCCGCACCTTGTGCGGCAACAGAAAGCGATTCAAGATGTCCAGAGCGGTATCAAAGTCGTATGACTGCCCGCTGATGAACGTCATGCCCTGCTCGGGCACACCGGCTTGATAGATAATCGGGACTTCGGCCTCGCGCGAGAAGAAACCCAGCACCTCCGAGTACGGCGCGTTCTCGAAGCTGAAGCGGATAGGCGTTGCCGAAGTGACCTTGCCATCGGCCGGTGTATCGGTCTTGGGCGCCTCGGCCAGCATCGAGCCGGGCTTCTGGCCGGCGTCCGACTCCTGCGCCGCCTGCACGCTCACGGCCATGCCACACGACAGCATCATCGCCGCGGCCACGCCGCTCTTCCCAATTGCGCTCATCCGGCCTTCTCCCTTCGCCTTCGATCCATGAGGCCGCTCCGCGGCCTGCCCGTCCGAACCAGAGTGCTGTAGCGTGTCGACGGTCATCGCCGTTCCCTTCCGCGCGCGGCGGCGAGTTGCTCGCCGTTGCGCACCTCGAATCGTTCTTCGTTGGCCTCGAACGTAGCCACGTCTTCCAGTACCGACGCGAGCCGCAGCCCGCCCACTTCGTCACCGGGCGACAGCGTCCGGCGGTTGCCGCTCTGGTGCACCACGATCACGTACCGCCCGCTCTCGCCTTGCAGCACGCCCACCAGCTTCCAGCCCGCGCCAGCCGGCGGCGGTGGAGGCGGGGGCGATGCCGCAACCGGAGGCGGGGGCGGCGGTGGCGCAGCGGCCACCACCGGCTTCGGCGCGGTGCGGAATGGGTCCGCCCCCACCACCGAGTTCACCCGAGCAAGCGCCAGATCATTCAATGGGTCGATCGGGATCTCGCCAGCGAGCGAGCCCTCGTCATCGACGACAAGCACCGTCAGCGTCATCGTCAGCGAGAAGACCGCGGGCTGTCCCTCGGCCACGCGCACGGGCTTGACGGTCCAACTCTCGACGCCCAGCGTCCACCGCTGCGCCTCGGCCGTCGCGAGCGCGGTCATCACAGCCTCCAGCGGTCCTTCGCCGCTGATCTGGATCCGGGCCTCGCTCGCGTCGATACGGTCCCGCAGGTCGCGCTGGAAGGCACGATCTCGCACGCCACGAGCGCGCCCCGCCGGATTGCCCAGCGACGAGGGCGGTAGCGAGTTGACCTCCAGCCGGGTCAGCCCCGCCTGGAACGCCAGTGTCGTGCTCGCCACGCGCAGTCGGTGCTCGAGCGACTCTCGATCGCCGTGGACCGCGCTGGCGATGATCTCACCGAGCTCTCGATTGATCCTGTTCTCTTCCAGCAGCGCCGTTTCGTAGCTGCTCTTGTTGACCTTGAGTTCCGCAATCGACGCACGCAACTCCGCCGCCGGCCCGGCATAGAACCGCGAATAGCCAAACCATCCAACGGCAAGCACGCCAACCGCACCGCCGGCAACCAACAACAGCCGCATCAGCCTGGGGTTCACGACTCACCCCCGGCTTTTTCATCGATTGCGGCTTGCGGCTCGGGCTCCACCGGCGTCGATCGCATCGTGGTATCGATCTCCAGCTTGAAGCTCGGCCCGGCGTCTGGACCCTGCGTCTGCACCATGTACAGGGGGTCGTTCACCAGCCGCCCACGCGCCATGCTGGCCAATTCGCGATTGTCGGCCACACCCTGCACCGTCAGCTCGCCGCGCACGGCCGGCCGATACTCACCCTCGCGGAACCAGAAGTTCCGCTCGCCCTTGGGGTCTCCGAACCACACGCCCCCGCGCGAGGCGCCACCGAGCTGGTCGATGCGCACGCCCGACGCCGCCGCGTGCCCCAGCACCCGATCGAGGTGGCCCGACCACTCTGGCCGGCTCTCGCGGAGTGCCTTGAGGTGATCCAGCCGCGACCGCGTCAGCAGCATCGCCTCGTAATCGTTCGCCAGCCTCGAGCGTTGTTTGCGGAGCGCATCCTGCTCGTCCCGCAGGTCGGCAAGGCTCAGGTACCCGAACACGATCGCCGCGCCCACGATGCCGATGCCCGCCATCGCCACCAGCATCGCACGCTCTCGCGTCTTCGACCGGGCCGCCTTGGCCTTGGTCGGGTTCAGCAGGTCGATGCGATCGCACGCCGACACCCCCACGCCAGACAGCGGAAGCCACCGCGTCGGGTCGACCGTGCTCGACGCATCGACCACCCCGAACGACTCGGCCGCCATCGCCACGGCCTCGGCCTCGATCACCTCGGCCACCGCATCCGCGATCGCCGAGCACAAGGGGCTCCCGCCGATCACCACCGCGCTGTCCACCGGCAGCGAGTTCTGCGCCGCCCGGTAGCCCATCCACGTCCGCTTCACCTCGACGGCGATCCTGCGGACGAAACCCTCCTGCTCACCGCTGGGCCACGTCGCGTCCACGCCGCGGCTGGTGACCACGCCGCCCGGCTCGACCACCACGACCTCGACCGACGACGCGCCGGGCGACACCACGATCCGAGCGTGCCCCGCGTCGGGCAGCCCTGCGATGCACCCCGAGCACTGGGCCCGCAGCACCACCGAGCCCAGCTTCAGCTTGGCCGCCCCCAGCATCGAGCGCATCCACACCAGCCGTTCGGCCGGCACCGACGCGCCGAGCAGGTCGAGCGTGCCGCCCTCCTCGCGCAGCACCACGAAGTCCGTCGCCGCGTCGGTGCCCTGCACCGGCATCGCCCGACTCATCTGGAGCTTCACCATCGCGGGCAATTGGTTCTCGTGCGGCGGCTTGGGCAGGCTCAGCCTCTTGAGCAGCAGGTCGCCACGCCCCGCCACCCACGTCACGGGCCTGCCGCCCAGCCCCGCCTGGCGGATCTGTTCGCCCACCCACTGGCCGACCGCTTCCGAGTCGGTGTTCGAGGTGCCATCGGGCAGCTTCACGCACAGCCCGGGCCCCAGCTTGGGCCGGCCCTTTTCGGTGCCCACCGTCACGGCCGTCAGCCAGCCGGCGTGCCATTCCATCACCAGGCGCGTGCCGCTCATGGCCGACCTCCCGCCCTGGGAGCCGGCATCGGCTCGAAATCCCCCTCGGCCTCCCGCGCATCGGCCAGTACCCGGGCCACGGCGGCCAACTCGCCGGCGATGCTCACCTCGCCCAGCGGCACCACGACCGGCCGCTCGCCCGAGAAGTCCACCAGGTAGTCCATCGCTACCCGGTCGGCCAGCTTGTCCGTGTCGTCGCCGGCCATGCCCGCCCGGGCCCGCTGGGCGTCTTCCAGAGAGTCGATCCCAGCCGATCGCTCGCGCACCGTGGCCACGCCCGCCTCGGCGCGCAACACCCACCGCACGCTCCTGGTCGTGATCCGATCCACTGCCGCCAGCATCCCCTCCTCATCGACAATGCCCTGCTCCAAGGGCCACAGGATGCTGGCCGTCTCCTCGGCCCCCAGGCTCTGCCGCGCGTCGACGATCTGCTGCGCGACCTCCGGGCCAAACCCGGGGATGACCGCGAGCACCTCCACCGGCGCACGATTGATGTCCACACAGCCGGCACGCGTCGCCTTCTCGCCAGCCAACGCGTCGAGCCACAGCCCGACCGCGGACGGCTCCACGCCACCCTTCAGCGCCGCGCTGGCCAGTGGGCCGGGCAGCGCCGGCACGCTGCTCTGGCCCATCAGGAACTGCACGCACTCGCCGGCGGCAGCCTCTCCAACGAGTTCGGCCAGCTCAGGCTCGAACGAGGAATAGGTAAACCGATCCAGGCCCACGCGACCCCGCCCAGCCGGCGTTTCGCCCACACCAGCCGTAACGCCAGGATCCACCGACCCCACCGTCAGCAGGCTTGCCAGAGGCACGCCCTGCGAGACCAAACGCCCCGTCTCGTCGTACTCGCCATACAAAAGCTCGACCGTCACGCCCTCGACCTCGAGCAGTTCTCGCAGCGATCGCACGGGCAGGGCCGCCGCCATCGCATCGCCCAGGGTCTCGTCCATGCCCGGTAGGTTGGACAGCATCTCGGCGGTGGCCGTGTTCACGTCCAGCAACGCGTCGAGGGACACCGGCGTCTCGGTCATCCGGGCATCCAGGCGGAACATCCCCGCCCGGTTGCCCTCGGTGAACAGCTCGATGGGGTCGTCGACCTCGAACTCGGCCCCGCCCAGAACGTCATTGCGTTGCTCCAAGGCCAGCTGCTCGAGTACCAGCACGCCCGAGCGCATGGTCAGCCGAGACTGGATCCGCCCGGCCGACACCGAAGTCGCCTCCCCCGCGCTGCGGGCCGCCAGCAGCGCAACGGTGCCCGCCAGCGCACCGATGGCCAGCACCACCAGCACGACCAGCACCGCGATCCCTCGGTCGTGGGGCACACGCCTCATGGCATCGCCCCCATGTCGTCGCCAGCCGGCTGCCCCTGTGACGCGTTGCCACCCGCGGGGCTGGGCACGATGAATACAACATCCGCTGGCCGAGCGGGCAGCTCCTCTTCCCCGAGATCAACGCCCATCACAGGGTCGAACATCTCATCGCTATCGACGAGCTCAAGATCCTCCACGGGCGACGGCTCCCACCCGGGCCGCGCCAGCCATACGCACACGCGCAGCGGCGGACGGCTGCCCGAGGTCGTCACAAGGTCATCGAAGTGGTCGACCAGCACGGCCTCGATGTCGCCCACCACAAGCTCCACCGACTCGCCCGTTTCGGCCGCCTCGCGCCAGGTCAACTCGCCCGTGTCCTTGGTGTACCGCAGTCGCCCGGTGTACCCCACGGGCCCCGCCGGCACGCCTGCGCGATCCGTCGCCGGCCACACACCACGGCCCGAAAGCTCGAGCCAGTCCTCGCCGTGCCGGGCGTCCTCCTCGGCGCTCGATGCGGTCCGCTCGATGCGATCGAGCACGCGCGCCAGCACGGCCGATCGATCGCCCTCGCGCACGAGCCGGTCCCGACGCCCCGCCAGCCCGAACCCGAACGTGATGAGCGCCGCGCTCAGCATCGCCAGGATGGCGATCGAGATCATCACCTCGAGCATCGTGAAGCCACACGTGCGCGCGCAACGACGGGTCATGGCGCACCCCCGCCCGCCGCATCGAACGGCACCAACTGCCGCAGCGTCGCGAGCACGGGCGTGGCGTCGCCGTCACCGCCCACCGGCACCCGCCGCACGCGCACCGTCGCCAGCGAAAGCGCGGGCCACTCGCTGGGCTCCAGCTCCACCTCGCACACCCACTCGGCCTGCGGATCGGCAGCCACGCCCTCGGTCACGGGCGTGGCCCACATCGTGGCCGGCCCGGTCAACTCCCGGTCGCCCATCGCGCCGCTCTCGAGCAGGCCCATGGCCGTCCGCGCCACGCCCATGGCGCCCATGCGCTGCTCGGCGTCGATGATCCGCCGCGCGCCGAAGTCGAGCTGGCTCAGAACCGCCAGCCCGCCCACCACGAACATCGCCAGCGCCAGCACGAGGTCGAGCAGCACGAAGCCCGTGCGTCGGCGTCCGCGTCGCCCTCCGTGGTGACAAACTGGTCTGCGGCTCCGCCGCGTCCTGAATGGCATGGTCTATCTCGGCTGCGGTGGCTGGGGGTTGGTGCGCTCGCGCGTGCTCTCCGACTCGGGCTGCGACTCAGGATCACGGGATGATTCACGGCCGGAACCACGATCGAACCGGCTCCCCAGATCCTCGAATTCCAGGTCCTCGAACTCCAATGGCTCGAACTCGAGCTGCTCGAATTCCAGTTGCTCAAACTCGGGCTGCTCGAACTCCAGTTCGTCGAACGTGCGCGACTCGTTCGCTTCGGCCTCCGACGGCTCGTCGCCCTCGGCTTGCTCTTCTTCCGAGCCTGCCGGTTGATCGCCGTCGTCGGTCGCCTCGTCGGCTTCCTCTTCGTCGGCCTCTTCCAGTTCGGGCGCCCGCGTGAATTCCAGCCGGCCCGTCAGTGCCTCCACGCGAACCCGCAGCACGCGGCCATCGGCCAGTTGCACCACCGTCGCCTCGCCGGCCATGGCCGAACCGTCGCTCAGGAACCACGCCAGCACGACCGGATCGGCGGGCTCGACGGCGATGCCTTCCGGGGCCGCCTCGGACTCATCCTCGGTGAACGCGCCCAGCGGCGGCATCCCACCCCCTTGGCCGACCGCTTCGCTCGCCTCTTCGGCCGCCGCCTCGAACGCTTCGAGTTCGGCCATCTCGCCGTCCCACAGCTTCGTGCCCCTGGGCAGCGCCTTCGGCTCGTCGACGGTGGGCCAGGTCGAGATGTCCTCCGGGTCGGCTTCGAGGTCTTGCGCGCTCTCGCCCTGCGGATCGGGCTGGCGCACCAGTTCGAGGCTCAGCTCCGTGCCGTCCTCGCTGGGGCGGAGCATCAGCGCCACGGGCAGCCCTCGGCTCTGGGCCTCACCACGCGCGACGGCGGGCGCGAGCTTCAGGATGCGTTCGGCCGTCCGTGCGCGCGCGTCGGTGGTGTTGGTGAGCGCCACCGGCAACGCCAGCGAGGCAATCAGCACCAGCAGCCCGAGGGCCACCAGCACCTCCACCAATGTGAAGCCTCGCCGACACCGCATGCCAGACGCTCCCCTCAGTAGGCGATTCCAATCTCCGCCGGTCCGTACTCAGCCACGCAGGAATCAGCCGCCGGTCATGGTTTGGCGGATGTCGACGTCCATCTTGGTGTGGGCTTGGCCGAGGCGGAGCCCGTCGAAGGGGTTCTTGCGCAGCTTGGCGAAGCGCTGCTGGACCAGGACGTCGTCGTCGGCCCGAGCCTCGATCGACCAGTCCCCCGGTGGCGAGGCCTGCGCCCGAGTCTCGGTGGCCAGCGCC
>JAUHYE010000150.1 GCA_030426395.1 Phycisphaerae bacterium | reverse complement strand
TAGGCAAACGCGGGCACGCCGTCGGCACCTCGCGTCGAGAACATGTACACCGTGTTGTTGCCGATGGCCATAGCGCGGCCCTGCGTGTTGTCGGCCGGGTAGGGATCGACGATCTTGGTCATCTCCTGCGCGTCGACGTCGATGGCGTACAGCCCGGTGTCGCCGTACTCGGTATAGCCGTAGAGCAGGCCGTCCGCGGCGTTGTAATCGAGCGCGAAGAAACGGAAGCTGGTGCCGGTGTGGACGTCATACACCAGTTCCGTTGCGCCGGTCGCCGGGTCGATGCTGTAGATGCCCTTGGTGGTCGAGAAGTTCGAGTAGCCGTAGAGCGTCTGGCCGTCGTAGGCCATGGCGTGGATGTCGCGATCGATGGTCGCCAGCCGCGTGGGCGAGCCCGAGAAATCGTGCTCGTACAGCACCGTGGTGAACGCGCCGTTGCAGAAGTAGACGCCACCGTCACCCTTGCCCGCGGCCCCGCTGACGTCCACGTTCACACCGGGGGACCAGGACACGCTGGGGAAGCCCGAGAGGTCCGATCGGTAAGTGGCGGGCGAGCCGCCCTCGAGGCCAACAAAGATCTGGGCGCTAGCCGAGGCCGCCATTGTCCCACACGCCAGGCCCGCAATAGTGATCGCACGCTTCATGTGAATTCCTCCTCATCTCCCCCGAGACTTGGTCATGATACGAAAGCACCGTCGCGGGTGCGACGGTGCCGTGAGTATGGGGTCAGGGGGCTGGTGCGTTACTCGCAGCCGGCGTCGAACTCGTTCTGGAAGGCCAGGAAGTCGAAGATGCTCAGCTCACCGTCGCCGTCGAAGTCGGCCAGCGGGTCGCCCGCATCGAACGCGTTCTGGAAGGCCAGGAAGTCGAACAGCGAGAGCTCGCCGTCGCCGTCGAGATCGACTCGGCAGTCGACCGGGCGGCTGAGTTCGCCCGCGGTGACGACGCGCTTGACGCCGTCGGTGCCGCGGATGCTCATGATGACGCCCGCTCCACCGCCGCGCTCGAAGAACTCGAGCCTGATCGCGTGCGTGCCGGCCTGGAGCGCCACCTCGGTGCCGACCTCAACCATCGGGTGCAAACCGTCGTTGTTGATGATCTCGTCGTCGCCCAGGTAGAGCTTACTGCCATCATCCGAGTTGGTGTACAGCGTGTACAGGCCGGTCTCGGGGATGTCGATGTACCCGGTGAACACGGCGCCCACGTCGTCGGCCCGGCCGCTGGTGATGAAGCTGCCGCTGGTCGAGGCGAAGTTGATGTTGGTCACCACGTCGCTGGCGTAGGGCAACAGCGTCGAGAAGTCGGGCAGCAGGTCGCCGCTGGTATAGATGTAGTAATCCACGTCGATGCCCGGCTGGGTGAGCGCGGGGTTCTCTGGGGTGCGGAAGCTGGAGGGATCGAGCACGTCGATGTTCACGGTGGCCTCCGCGGTGAAGTCGCCGTTGGTGATGACGTAGTCGAAGCTGTCGTCGCCGAAGCTCGAAGCCGGCGCGGTGTAGATGAGCTCGTCACGACCCTCGGGACCTGTGCCGGCGCTCAGCGAGATCATCCCACCCAGGGCGCTGGTGGCGTCGAAGCTCTCGATCGTGAGGTCGAGCCCGCCCAGGTCGAAGTCGTTGGCGATCACGTCGAGAGTGGATTCCTCACCGGCGATGACGGCGAAGGTGTCATCGAGCGCGAGCGGTGCACCCGGCTCGCCCGTGCCGGCGGCGGCGGTGACGGCGTTGAACATGTTCACGCGACCGTTGCTGAAGATCGGATCAAAGCCTGGCGCACCAATGTCGTCGGCGGTGGTGTACAGCAGCGTCTGGATGATGTCGGGCGTCACGGTCGGCGCCACGCTCCACATCACGCTCACCACGCCATTAGTCACGGGGGTGGCCATGCTGGTGCCGCTGTAGAAGTCGTATCCGCCGCCCAGCACCGAGCTGAGGATGTCCACGCCGGGGGTAAAGACGTCCACGCCGCGGCCGTAGCTCGAGAAGCCGGCCTTGACGTCGCCGCGGTCGCTGGCGCCAACCACGATGGTGTCCTCCCACGAGAACCCGCTGTGGTTGCGGTTGCTGTTGTCGGCGGCGTAGAGCAGCAGCCCGCCAACGCTCTTGATGTATGTGCCCGAATCGCCCACGGCTGGCGACTCGACGCCCGTCCACGAGCAACTCGAGGTCTTGGCGCCGTTCTCGATGGCCCACTCGGCACCGTGCAGGATGGCGTTCTGCGAGGCACTGCCCGCGCCGCCCACTGAGGCCTGCGGCGCGCGGATGGTCATGATGCTGAGGTCCCAGCCCGTGCCCGCGACACCAACACCGTTGTCACCGATCGCCGCGCCGCAGCCGGCCACGTGCGTGCCATGTCCGTTTTGATCGGACACCACGCCACCGTCGCTCTGACGCACGCGGTCGCCCGAGTTGTATCCATCGACCAGAGCGGCCGCCAGGTCCTCGTGGGTAAGCATGGTGCCCGTGTCGACAAACGCCGCGATGATGGACGACGAGCCGACCGACAGGTCCCAGGCCAGGGGCGATTGGATGACCGGGTGGTGCCACTGCTGGTCGTAACGCGGGTCGTTGGGCTCTTGTGTGATGTAGACGATCCAATTGGGGTGGGCGAAGCGGTAATCATCCGTGGCGCCGAGCCAGGCGCCCATGGCCGACTCGTCCATGCCGTCGGGCAGCGAGAGCACGTAGCGGTCGGGGCCACGATCGCGCTGCACGACGAAGGGCGCGATGCGCGCCTCGGCCGCACGCCGGCGCGCGACGGCCTGCTCGTAGGTCAGGCCCTCGCGCTGCCACTGAACGATGCGCTTGGGCGCCACGAGCATCTGGCCGCTGAACGTGCGCGAGCCGGGCGTCTCGACGAACGGACCGAAGTACTCCGCGCCGGTTCCAATGGCGTCGCCGGCCATTGCGGGAGACGCCAGGCCGACCGAAAGAAGGATGGAAAGGGCGCCAAGAACCGACCGACCCGAAACGTTGCGCTGACCCATGCTGAGCTCCCCTGTTCTTTGGAATGTTGAACCCGAAAAGTTGGGATCGGAAAGCCCGACCCCGTCCACGCACCGGGCAGGTCGCGTGGCCTTGTTGCCGTATACGAACAAAAAGACAGCCCGGACGACGCCCGAGCCACAATTTGCTATCAGCCAGTAGCGTGCGCAGACGGATAGCGTTAGCACAACGTCCGATAGATCGAAGAGAATCCTAAGAAATCGGGGTAACCCGTGTTCTCATCAGTGGTGGTCGCGGTAGCCGCCCGACGGATCGCCCACCTCGAGCACGCTCAGCGAGTTCACCACGCGGGCGGTACCCAGCGGCCGGCCGGCAATGAGCAGCACCTGGTCGCCAGCCTCCACCCAGTGGTGCTCGAGCAGGTAGGCCTCGACGATGTCGGTCCAGTCTGCCAAGCGTCCGCTCTCGGGCGGTTGCTGGAGCACGGGCCACACGCCGCGGAGCAAGGCCATACGTCGCGTGGCGGCCGCGTCGCTCGACCACGCGATGATGGGGATGTCGAAGTCGTTCTGGCTCAGGTAGCGGGCCGTCCCGCCCAACTGGCTCCAGCACACGATGGCCCGGGCGTCCAGGTCTTCGGCCAGGTGCCACGCGCCGTGCGCGAGGGCCGCCGTGCGGTAGCGCGTCTGCTTGAGCTTCTGGGGCGGGCTGGCCTTGCCTTCGGCCCGCGCCAGCGCGCACTCGGCGGACCGCGCGATGCGGGCCATCGTTTCAACGACCAGCGCGGGGTGCTTGCCAACGGCCGTCTCGCCCGAGAGCATCACCGCACCGGCGCGATCGAAGATGGCATTGGCCACGTCGCTGGCCTCGGCGCGCGTGGGGATGGCGTTGTCGATCATCGTCTCGAGCATCTGTGTCGCCACGATGCACGGCTTGCCCCAGTCGCCCGCGGCCTTGATGATGCGCTTCTGCGCGGGCGGCACCTCGGGGATATCCATCTCGACACCGAGGTCACCGCGCGCCACCATGATGGCATCGGTCACCTGGGCGATCTCGTCGATGCGCGCTAATGCCTGGGGCTTCTCGATCTTCGCGATGATCGGGATGGGGTCGCGGTCGGGGGCCTCGGCGATGATCAGATCCCGCAGCTCCTCGATCTCCTTGCCGCTGCGTACGAACGAGAGCGCGAGGTAGTCCAGCTCGTTGGTCACCGCCCACTTGACCATCTCGCGGTCGCGGTCGGTGAGGGCGGGCACCTTCATGTCGGTCTCGGGCAGGTTGATGCCCTTGCGCGTCGTCACCGTGCCGCCCACGGTCACCACGCAGCGCACGGCCTTGCCGTCGGGCTCGATGCCGACGGCAAGCATGCGGATGGCGCCGTCGTTGATGAGCACGCGCTGCCCGGGCTGCACCTCGTCGACCAGCCCGCCGTAGGTCAGCGGAAGCGCGGGCACGAACTCGCAATGGTCGCCCTCGGTCTCTTCGCGGATCTCGGCGAGGTCGATCGAGCGGTCGAGCAGCACGTGCTGGCCCGGCTGGAGCTCGATGCCGCCGTTGCCATCCAGGTCGGGCACCGTCCCGACGCGGATCTTCGGTCCGGGAAGGTCGCCCAACACGCCGATGCACACGCCCTTCACGCGAGCCGCCTCGCGGATGGCGTCGAGCCGCCGCTTGTGCTCGTCGTTGGTGCCGTGCGAGAAGTTGAGCCGGAAGATGCTCGCGCCCGCGTCGATCAGGCGCTCGAGCACGGCCGGGCTCTCCGAGGCCGGGCCGATGGTGGCCACGATCTTGGTGAGCGTGGGCCGCTCGGTGCGGGCGTTCTCGCCTTGGCTGGCGGCGGTTCTGGGCATGGGCGCTGGGTGGAGCTGGGTCGCCACGGTCGTGGTCCTTCCGATAATCGGTCAGTTCGGCTGGGAGCGGGCCTCGAGCTCCACCACCTCCTTATATCGGTCACGGAAGAACCGGGTATAGGCGATTCTGGCCTCGGCCGCCGCCTCGGGGTCCCGCCAGACATTGCGGACGGGGCGGTAGTTCTCCTCATTGAACACCAGAAGCTGAACCTGGCCGTCCTCCCCCACCACTTCCTGGCTCGGGAACGCGTAGAACGCCGCCTCTGCTTGGGCCAGCACGCCAGCCCATGCCGGGTCGGCCTTGGCCCGCTCGCGCAATCGCCAGAGCGCCGCCCAGGCCTCGTGCAGCTCGTCGTCGCTGTCGACGCCGAAGGCGCCCATCATCACGGGGATCGCCGACCGCCAGCCCCGCGAGGGCACGTCGGCCGCAGCCGCGAAGGGGTCGAGCGCATCGATGAAGCGATCGGCGTGCTTCTCGTACATCACCCGCCGCACGGGCGCGCGACGCAACTCGTACTGGATCGGACCAACCGGCTCCGGGCCGGTCTGCTCGGGATTGGCCGGAAACTGCCACAGGCTCTGGGCCTGCTCGGTCATGCAGAACTCAACGAATCTTTGCGCCAATTCGAAATTCGGCCCACCCCGGAGGATCGAAACCGGGTCGGCATCGATGTACACCGCGCCCACGGGGTCGACGTAGCCAACCCGGCTGGCCTCCGCCGGTTCGCCCGGCGGGGTGACGGCCTGCGCCTGCGTGCGCCCGTAGAAGTCGATCGCCAGCCCCGCCATCGCCTCGCCCGCGGCGACATCCAAGGGCGGCTTGGTGGCAGCGCTCGTGAAGTACCGCGTGTTGGCGGCCATCTCGCGCAGGATCTTCCAGCCCTCGTCCCAGCCGTAGGCGTTCTGGATCGACTCGAACGTCGTCGTGATCGAGCCGCTCTGCCTCGGGTCGGCCAGCGCGACCAGGCCCATCAAGCGAGGATCGGTCAGGTCCTTGAAGCTCGCGGGCGTGGCCATGCCCGCCTCGGCGTACAGATCCTTGTTGTAGATGATGCCGAAACCCGAGAGGGCGGTGCCGACCCAGTACTGGTCTTCCTCGTAGAGAAGTTGGTTGCCAATCTTGTTCTCGCCGAACCACTCGTCGAGCTGCGCCTGGCTGAACCCCGCCGGCACGCTGATGGGCACGTCAACATCCTCACCATCGATTTCAGCGGTAAATCCACGCGCGATCTGCGTGTGCTCGTAGCTGCCGCCGCCGAGGTTGGTCAGCAGCTGCATCGACTGGAAGCCGGCCGAGGTCAGGCGGGCGACCACCAGGTCGAGGTCGCCGTCGCCGTCGAAGTCGCCGGGGTAGCCGGGAGTGATGTAGAGC
>JAUHYE010000149.1 GCA_030426395.1 Phycisphaerae bacterium | reverse complement strand
AACTCCCCGTTCATGTCTTCCGCGTTGGTCCCATCCCGCCGTGTGGGGCAGACACGCGCGGGCCCACCCCTGATACCGGCGAGTCCGAAGTCGGTTGCGATCCCCACCCATGGGATTCTGAAATCGGAATTTGTTCGGAGGCTTCGCACCCCTGTCGGACCTCTCGCCGACCACCATTTGGCCTACACTTGCCGCCTATGGCCAAGACCCGTGAGATCAAGAAGCGCATCAAGGCGGTCAAGAACATCCAGCGGATCACCCGCACGATGCAGATGATCGCCACCAGCAAGTTCGCCAAGAGCCAGAGCCGGGCCGAGGCGACCAAGCCCTATACCGAGGGCATCTTCGAGCTCGTCCAGGAACTGGCCGCCACCGCCGGCAACGTCAGCCACCCGCTGATCGAGGGCCCCGTCGGCGGCTTCAAGGACGACGCCAAGCCGCTCACCCTGGTTATCACGAGCGACCGCGGCCTGTGCGGGCCGTACAACGGCTCGATCCTCCGCACCGCCATCAAGCACCTGCGGGCAGACAAAGCCGCCCAGGGCGGGCCGGTCGAGGTCGTGGGCAAGAAGGGCGTGGCCTTCATGAAGTTCAACGGCGTGCAGGTGACCCGCCACCACACGCAGTTCGGCGACCGCCCCGAGTTCGAGGACGTCCAAGAGCTTGCCGAGAACTACATCGAGCTGTTCCAGGCCGGCCGCATCACGGGCGTCAACCTGGTCTACATGCGATACATCAGCGTGGCCAAGCAGGCGCCCTCCGTGGTGCAGTTGCTGCCCCTGAAGCCCCCGGCGATCGAGGCCGAGGCCGGTGGCATGACCGCCCAGTACGAGTTCAGCCCCGACGCCGAGGGCTTGCTCGCCGAGTTGCTGCCCGAGACAGTGAAGACCACGCTGTTCCAGGCCTTCAACGACGCCGTGGTGAGCGAGAACATCGCGCGCATGGTGGCGATGAAGTCGGCCACCGACAACGCCGGGAAGATGGGCAAGGCCCTGAAGCGCAAGTTCAACCGTGCGCGCCAGGCGCAGATCACCACGGAGCTGACCGAGATCGTGTCGGGTGCGGCGGCGCTGGGCTGAGACTACGGCAGGCGAATGAAGGCCCCGGCATCGAGCCAATCGGATCTTCCGATGAGCTTGCTGTCTCGAACTTCGATTACGTCAGGCAAGAAGCCGTCTAATTGCCGAGCATCATCGAGCGCGCCTCGCTCAAACACTGTCACTTCGGTAATCGTGTTCTGTTGCACATGGACGGCGATCGAGTCATAGGGCGTTGCGCATTCCTGACACAACAATCCGAGGTTGTACTGATTTCGACTCGCGTTCTCGTCCCAGAATCGAAGATTATCTTCAGTGAACGAGTCGTCATCCAGCACCCACAAATCCGCGATTGAGGGATCGCCATAGTTGTAACAGTCGTGATGTGATCCATAGGGAAATGGTCCCAGTACATGATGTGGCAAGATCGTGCCAGAGTGGTCCCGATACCAACCTACTTGGTCGCCAATTTTGTAATTGGCCTGGCCGTAATGGGCCCCCCATCTAAATTGGGACCAATCCCGTAGACGGTGTCCGCAAGCAGGACATAGAAATTGGTCTGATTCAACAAATATGTGGAGTGCCAATGGTTAGCTCTCCCTCTGATACCAATGCACCGCCGTCGACCCATACTCGTGCGTCTCCGGCCCAACCGCCTCCGCGATCTCCAGCGGGCCGTCGATGAACTCCGGGCCGTCCTCACCATCTTCGATCGCTTCGCCCGCCGCGATGGCCTCGAACATCGCCTCGATCTCGTCGATGTCCTGGGAATCCAGCGAGCCGTCGTCGAGGTTCAGTGACACGACCTTTTCCCGCTCGGGCTTGCGCTTGCCGCGCTTGTTGCGGTTTGGCTCGGTCTCGGGGGCCTCGGCCTCAGCCAATTGCAGGAAGGGCCACGGCGTCCGCAGCAGCAGATAGCCGTCGTCGGTGAGCTTCTGCACCAGCTTGCCGGCCTGGGCCAGCACGCGCTGCCAGCTCTTGGGGTCGCGGGCCAGCGGGTAGGGCGGGTCCATCATGATGATCGTCACCGGGCTGGGGCACCGCGCGAGCGCCAGCGGCCCCAGCGCATCGCCCTCGACGATCTCGCTCATCGCCGTCGCGTCGATCTTGGCGATGTTGCTCCGCAGGATCTCGCGGATCTTTCGGTCACGCTCGACGAACACCGCCCGCGTCGCGCCGCGGCTGATGGCCTCGAGCCCGAACGAGCCCGTGCCGGCGAACACGTCGAAGACGGCGGGCCCCTCGACCAGGTGCCCCTGGAGCATGTTGAAGATCGACTCGCGCACACGATCGGGCAGCGGCCGCGTTGTCGTGGCGTCCGGTGGGCCGGTGAGGATGGTCCGCTTGTATTGCCCGCCGATGATGCGCATGGCCCAGCAAAGCGCGGTGGGGGGGCCGAGTCAAGGCTAGATCGCGTTCTGCTCGTCGTCCGACCCGAGCGTGGCAGGCTCGCTGACCAGTTCCAGCCGCACCCGCCGCACCCGCGTTTGCTCTGCGCTGGTCACGATCAGCCGGATGTCGCCCTCCACCCACGCGTCGCCTATGTCCGGGATGCGGCCCAGCCGCGTCGAGACGTACCCGCCAACGGTGTCGTAGTCGTCCTCTTCGGGCAGCTCGACATTGAGCGGTCGCAGCGCGTCGTTGGCGTCGTCGATGTGCATCTGGGCGTCGATGTCGGCGTTGCGCTTCTCGAGGTCGATCTTGACCTCCGGCTCGTCCTCGGGCGCGTCCTCGTACTCGTCGTGGATCTCGCCGAAAACCTCCTCGACGATGTCCTCGATGGTGACCAGCCCGGCCGTTCCGCCATACTCGTCGGCCACCATCGCTATATGTACGCGGCTCTGGATCATCTCGCGCAGCAACTCGCGCACGGTCTTGGTTTCGGGGATGAACAACGCCGAACGCAGGATGCTTTGCAAATGGAAGTGCTCGGCGTGCCCGTTGCCCGGCTCGGCCAGCCACTTGAGCAGATCCTTGGCGTACAGAAAGCCGGCGATCTCGTCGAGGTTCTCTCGGTAGACCGGTATGCGGCTGTGGTGGCTGTCACGCACGTACTGCTTCACCGCGGCCAGATCATCGGTGTAGCTCAAGGCTTCGATCGCCGTGCGCGGCGTCATGATCTCGTCGACGCTGGTCGAACGAAACTCGACCACCGCCTCGATCATGTCACGCTCGGTCTCGTCGACGCCGCCGAAGCGTTCGGCCTGCTCGACGGCGCTCAAGATCTCGGCTTCGGCGCGATTGCTCTCGCTCGCATCGGCGCCCGCCAGCCGGCGTACGACCTCGTCGAAGAACAGATAGAGCCCGGCGAATGGTCGGAGCGGGATCATGAGCCCGCGGATCAACGGTGCCGAGCACCGCAGTGTCGGCCCCCACGCATGCTGCGCGATCGCGGCGGGCAACGCCATGTTGGTCACCCACAGCACGGGCGCCGCGATGGCAATGCCGAGAACCAGCGAAACCCACCCCACGTCGATGCCGCCGTCGGCGTCCGGCGGGTTAAGCAGGATCGCCAAGTGCAGCACCACGGCGACCGGCACGAGCAAGCTAAACGCGATCCGCGGTAGCGCGATGGCACCCGCCGAAACATCAGCCGTGTCAAGGATTGTGCGAATGCGACCGCGCTTGCCCTCGTCGGCGATGCCCCGCAGCCAATCTTCACCAGCCACACGGTGCGCGTGCCGCAACGTCTGGTGCAACACGGCGAACACACACCCCATAAAGGCCGACACCACGGCGATCCAGAACCACACGATCGCGTTATTCATGACCGGCGCCCCGGCATAAACGTCGCGCCGACACCGATGGCCTCGAGGATTTCGTCCTCCAGATCGTGCATGCGCCGATACGCGGCCTCGTCGTGGTCGTCGTGGCCCAGGCAATGCAACAAGCCGTGCACGATATACAGAAGCAGTTCACGCTCGACCGGATACCCGAGCTCGTTTGCCTGCCGAGTTGCCTCGTCGACGCACACAAGTAAGTCGGCGTCCACCGGCGCCCCACGAGCCGCCGATCCATCGGCGAGATCGAATGTCATCACGTCCGTCGTGCCTGGGTCGCCGAGATGCTTCTCGTGGGCCCGCGCCATCTCGGCGTCACCGACTACCCGAACGCGTAGCTCACCGTCTAGATCCAGATGGCCTCCCACGCGATGGGCGCGCTCGACAAGCCACGCTTCGGCCGATCCATCGATCGCGGCCGAAGCCTCTCGGCTGAGCGTCAAATCAACAGACAGACCCCCGCGCTCGGTCGAGCGTTCAGGGGGTTCCTCGGCACTACTCGCCGGCTCGGGATCGTCGTTGCCCGCGGGGGCTTCGTGGTTCAACTGCACGGCCATGTCGGGGAAGGGTCCTCCAGAGGACAAGTTTACCGCCGCCGGAGCCGCGGGGAGGCCACTTCACGCTGCCATCGGCGGATCCTCGCTCTGCTCCTCGTCCCACTGGTCCAGAGGCAGGTGGCGGTGGTGAACCCGGATGATCCGAGCTAACTGCTGGGCCAGGATGTCCCCAATGGCCTCCAGCCGCCGGAGCGTCCGAGAATCAAACGGATCCCGATCATCGCGGAAGAGCGCCACCGCCGCCAGCATTTCCCCATCGTGCTCGGCGGCAAAGGTCACTGCCTCGCAGCCGGTGAGCCAGGCCGCGTGGTCGCCCATGAGTTCGTCGAGGGCGTCGTCGCCGCGGTGCAGCCGCATGCTCGGATCGGCCTCGATGGCCGGTGCCACCGACGCAGCGACGTGGTCAAGAAGCAGGTCCACGCAGTCCTTCGGGCAGTCGTAGTTCACGTATGCCCCGAGCGTGAAGTCCTCGCCGGCCGTTGGTAGGAAGACCGCCGCGTTGGTCGGGCCGATCTTGTGCAGCACGTACTCAAGGGTTGTTCGGAGCAGGCTTTCGACGTCGAGCTCGAGCCGGGCCAGCACGCCGAATTCGGCACGAACCGTGACGAGATCCATGTCGCTGTCGGTGGGCTTCACGGCTTTGTCGGGGACGAAAGCCAGCGGCTTTGGAGCATCGCCAAGACGCTTGTTCTTGGCTTCATCGATCATCTTGCCGATGCGCTTGGCCAACTCACGCTTGGTGCAATCCAGCACCAGCAGGTCGGCCATGCCCAGGCGCATCGCTTCCGCCGCGTCCTCGATGGTGGGCGTGAATGAGGCCAGGACCATGCGGAACTCGCCCTCGAACTCGCGAGCCATCGAGCGCCAACGAATGTTGTCGTCGTCGGCGGCCAACAGCACAAGGTCGGGGCGGATCGCGAAGAGGTCGTCGGCCTCGTCGAGGGTCAGCACCGTGGGTGCCGAACCCATCGCCACCTTGATCTGGCCCGCCAGCAGTCGGCCGACGTCACGCTGGTCGGCGACGACCACCACGCTGCGGCTCTCGACCGCGGCCGGGGAGCCGGTGACGCGAGCGGTTGCCGCGCGGCGATTGTTCTTGGGATCTGGACTGAAGTGGGCCATAGATCGTGCTCTCCATGCACTCGGGGTGATCGCTCGGCCCATCCGGGGGCTCAGAACTCTGCTGGCCCTTTGAATCGTCGCGATAGAGGCCGCGATTGAGTCGTTCTGCGTCGAAATCGGCCTCAGCCCACCGCTTCGGGGTGTTGGCTGATCGACAAGTCCTTGCCAACAAGCGGGTTAGCGGTTCGCCACACGGGCAAAGAAAGTGTCGCGACTGCGCCCAGATCCCGTGCATTGGCCAGCGACAACGTCCCGCCGAGCAATTCGGCTAGACGGCGGGCTCGGGTCAACCCCAGTCCGGGCTGTCGCCCAGCGGGCTTCTCGGAGAAAAATGGATCGAACGCGTGCCGCAGGGCCCGATCGCTCAGCCCGGGCCCCCGATCGGCGACCTCGAACACAAGGCAATCGTCAAGGGCATCCACCCGCACGGCGATGGTCACCGGAGAGCCGGTCTCCACCGCATTGCCCACGAGCTCGGCCAGGATGCGTGAGACGAGCCCGCCGTCGAGCCTGGCCTCATCGGGTGCTCCCGACAGGGAGGTCGATAGGTGGACTCCCGACCCCAGCCGATCGCGGACCGATTGCCCGACCCCGCGCACCAACTCGGCGATCCGAATCGTCTCGGCTTCGGGCGTGGGCGGGTCGGCAAAGACGTGCAACGCGGTGATCAGGTCCGACAGCCGATGGGAAGACTCGACGATCGCCCCGGCTGCGCT
>JAUHYE010000148.1 GCA_030426395.1 Phycisphaerae bacterium | reverse complement strand
CTTGGGAGACGGCTTCTGGTGGAGCGCCGTAACCATGACCACCGTGGGCTACGGCGACAAAGCACCGGTCACGTTCCCAGGCCGCGTCATCGCGCTCGTGTGGATGTTCACGAGCATCATCATCATCGCCGCGTTCACCGGCAGCATCGCCAGCGCGATCACCGTCGGCGCGCTCGATGGCAAGGTCCGCGGGCCGCAGGACCTGCCCGGTGTTCGCGTCGCGGCGCCGCGCGGCACGACCGCCGTCGAGTACCTCAACGACGCGGGCGTGCGTCCAGACGAGGTGGCGTCGGTCGATGAAGCCCTGCGGATGCTCGCCGACGGCGAGGTCGACGCCGTGGTGCACGACGCGCCAGTGCTCCAGTCGCTGGTGCAGGACCGCAGCGACCTCATGGTGCTCGAGGCGACCTTCGCGCCCCAGAGCTATGGCATGGCCTTGCCCCAGGGTAGCGAGAACCGCGAGGCCATCAACCGCGCCATCCTGGCCGAGACGAGCAGCGCGGGTTGGTCGGAGTTGATCGAGCGTTATCTCGGCCCCTGACGGATCGCCTCGACCAACGAACCCAGCAAACTCGAAGCGCCGATGCGAAAGTAGCGTGGGTCGGGTTGTACCCACTCTGCGTTGCCGGCCATCATCTCGTTCGCCTGAGACCAGTACGCCAGCGCATCGTTCGCCGTGCGCACGCCACCGGCGGGCTTCAAGCCCACCTTCGGCCCGCCTGTGCGCCAGCACTCGGCCAGCACGGCGAGCATGACTCCTGTGGCTTCGAGCGTCGCGGCGGGCTGGCTTTTGCCGGTGCTGGTCTTGATAAAGTCGCCGTCTCGAAGCAACGGCACGACCAGTTCGCTCGCGGCGCGTATGTTCGTCTCCGTCACGAGTTCGCCCGTTTCCAGAATGACCTTCAACGACGCAGCGCCGATGGCAGCCCGGATCTCGCGAACCTCCTCGACCACGCGATCCATCCGGCCCACCAGGAACTCGCCACGGCTGATCACCATGTCGATCTCGGTCGCGCCCTGCTCCACCGCCCACGCCGCCTCGGCAACTCGCAAGTGCAGCGGGCTCATGCCGCTCGGGAACGCGCCCGCCACCGAGGCGAGGCCGACCGACGACCCGGCGAGCGTTTCGGCCGCGACCGGCACCATTGTGGGATAGACGCAGATGGCCCCCACCGTCGCCGAACCATCGCCGAGGGGATCGAGGCCCTTCGCGCACAACTCGCGCACGCGTTCGGCGGTATCGGTGCCCTCGAGCGTGGTCAAGTCGAGCACGCCGACGAGGCGACGCAACAGGTCAGGGCTTGGCGAAAGCGGCGATGGCGTTGGCGTACTCACGCTCCATGATCGCACGGCAAGCCTCGTGCTTCCACAGATTCTGGTGCGTTCCGCCCGGAACTTCGACAAATGTGCCCCGCGGACACGCCCGGGCGATGGCCCGGCCGTCCTCGATCGGGCACGTCGGGTCGGCGTCGCCGTGGAAGACCAGCAGGGGACACCGAAGCCGGGAAGCCAGCACCTCGCGATTAAAGGGATGGTCCTTGTCTGGGGTCAGGTTGGGCCCCGTCCAGCGGCCGCACGCGGCGATGCCGACATACGCGAGCGCAGGCCCGAGCACGAAACGCACCGGGGCACCCTTGAAGTCCATGACGTTGGCCGCGGGCGTAGGGGGCAGGCGATACGGCGCCTCGACGATCACTTGCGTCACCTTGTCGGATCGGACTCCGGCGGAGATCGATACGCCCGAACCCATCGACGAGCCACACAGCACCACGGGCTTGTCGCCGCCCACGCGCTCGATGAGCGCCAGCAGGTCGTCGGTCTCCTGCACGCCCAGGGTGCATCGGCCGCCGCTCTCGCCGTGGCCGGGCATGTCCCAGAACACCACGCGCGAGCACAGCCGAACGAGCACGGGCAGTCGGCGGATGGAATTCACCTTCCCGCTCGCCCATCCGTGCGTGACAATCGCGACCGGACCATCGGCGTTTTCTCCGACCACGTCCCAGACCGAAAGATCGCGTCCCTGGCTGCGCAGCGTCCAGGCCTCGAATTCTCTTGGGTCGTCGAGTTCGCTCGGGTCGCCGAATTGGCCGCGCGCAACTGCGCTCGCGTAGGTCTGGCGTGGCGGGTGCGTCAGCGTGCGCGCGGTCAGCACCACGAGCATGAGCCAGTACAACACCGCCCCGATGGCGAGCAGGAGCAGGAGGCCGAGCGCACTCTCCACCATTCAGAGCCCGGTGAAGACGTTTCGGATGTCGTTGAAGGTGACCACCAGGAATGCCGCGCCGATCAGCAGCAGGCCGGCGACTGTTGCCACGCTCTGCACCGACTCTGGCACGGGCTTGCCTCGGACCCACTCGAAGACGATGAACAGAAACTGCCCACCATCCACGATCGGCAACGGCAGGAAGTTGACCACCGCGAGATTCACGCTGATGAGCGCCATAAAGAAAAGCAGCCAGATGATGCCACGATCGGCCACGCGCGTGCCCAGGTGGGCGATACCGACTGGGCCCTTGAGGTGCTCGACCTTCACGCTGCCCTGGAACAGCCGGGCGAACGTGAGGTAGGTCATCATCATCACGCGGTGCGTCTCGGCCAAACCAACACGCACGGCGTCGATCGGACCTTCGGCCTTAAGCGTGAACTCAGCGGGTCGAAATACGCTCAGCAATCCCGATGGCGGGCCGTAGCCGAGGTCGTGCAGTGCGGCGATGTCGGCAGCGCGGAGTTGCACGATGCGCTCGATGCGCTCACCGTCAACGCCCGTGGCGTTTGGCAGGAGCAACTCGAGGCGAACCTCAGCCCCCGTTTCGGCATCGAAGGCGGCCCTGGTCGAGTCAATCAATGCAGACCGGATGTCACCGAAGTTGGAAACCGGACGATCGTCGACCGAAACGACGCGTACGCCAGGGCGATCGGTCACGGGTACGCCCAAATCGGCCCCGGCCGGCTGCAATGCCAGGAGCGTGCCATCCAAGTCTTGATCGGGGTAGAAGCCGATGGTGCCGTCGCGCGTCACGCTCACGGTGAGTTCGACCGACGCACCGCCGCGCAGCACGACGATGGGCATGGAGTCGCTCGCGTGGCGGCGGATCTCGGCGATGCCGCTGGCCACGCTCGGGTACTCGAGCGAGCCGAGGCGGGCAAACACGTCACCGGTCCGCAGCCCTTGCTCGTAGCCGCGGGCGTTCGGGCCTAGCGTTCCCACGGTCATCACCGGCGTGAAACCGAGCAGGTGTGTCTGCGGTGTCTTCGCGCCCGAGGGCATCGGCACGAGTGATTCCTGCAGCCTGGGCCGAGGTTCGATGATGGCTTCATGAGTCGAACCGTCGAGCACGAACGCCAAAGTCACGGATTGACCGGCGGATTCGGTGAAGACCTGCGCGAGCTCGCCAGAATCCTGGATCGTTGTCGCCGGGCCGTCACCGACGCGCACCGACTCCAGTGTCGCTTCCGGTGGAATGCCGCCCAGACCGATCTGCCCCATCACGCGATCGAAGCCTTCAAGGTCGCCGCCATCACCATAAAGCTGGGTCGATTGGGCGGGCGCTACGCCGATGCCCTGGAGCCCCGTGGCCTCGGACTTCTGCGGCACGACCTCGAACGCCAGCGGCGACTCGAAGCCGTCGCGTTGAACGCGAACATCAATGGGCTTGCCCGGCCTTGCCATCGCCGAAGCCAGCATGAGGTCGTTGAAGCTCCGAGCTTCGCGGCCGTTGATGCTCAGGACGTGGTCGCCCGGCTTGAGGCCAGCCTCGACCGTGTCCGGGTTCGCGGGCAGCGCGGCGGCGGCGGGACCATCGGAAGCAACCATGCCCAGACGCGGCGGCTCGGTCCGCAGCCCCACCATGAACACGAACATGAAGATGATCGCCGCGAGGATGACGTTGGCCACGACGCCCGCGGAGATGACCACCAGCCGCTTGGCGGGGTGGCAGGTCTGGTAGCTATCCGGCGCGTGGCTGGTGGCGCCGGGGTTGGCGTCTTCCTGGCCCAGCATCTTCACATAGCCGCCAAGTGGCAGCCAATTGAGCCGATACTCGGTCGGGCTCACGTCCGTCGGCGGCAGGTCGTGGATGCTGACGTCACGCTCGGCCAGAAGGGTGCGGTACTCGCGCTCGCTGCTGCCGCGCCGCCACCCCAGGCCCTTGCGAAAACTGAACACAGCTGGCCCAAAACCCACCGCGAACGCGAACACCCGGATGCCCGCCCAACGGGCGGCCACGAAGTGTCCCAGTTCGTGGATCACGATGATGAGGCCAAAACCCACCACCACAAGCAGCAGGTCGAGGGCGGTCGAGGCGAGGGGGAGGATCTGGGCCATGTCTGGATAGTAGATCGGCCCCGGCGGGTGGTGGCCTGAACCCAAGCCCGGGCGGGCGTGTTATCGCCGACCCGAGGGAGTTTGCCGAAAGAACCGGAATCAGTTGCGGTACTTCACCGAGCAGCCGTAGGCCAGCGTGCGGTTGGTCTCAACAGTCTCGCCGGCCAGGTGGGCCCGCAAGGCGGCATCGACGTGGTTGGTGTCGCCCATGGTCCGCGCGCTCTTGTTGTTGTCGATGGCGCCGTGGTAGACCACGGTGCCGTCCTTGGAGATCACGTACATCTCGGGGGTGTGCTTGGCGCCGTACTCGCGGCCCACCTTACCATCCATGTCCATGAGCACGGGATACTCGATCTTGTAGTCCTCGATGGCCTTCTTGTTGCGCTCGACGCCGGCACCCTGGAGGCCCTCGGCACCAGAGTTGATCGCGATCCAGACCACGCCCTGCTCGGCGTACTTCTTGGCCAGGTCCTTCATGGTCTTGGCGCTGTCGTGGTGCTTCTTGACGAAGGGGCAATCGGGGTTGAACCACTCGATGACCACGGCCTTGGTCTCGTCCTTGGCCAGGATGTCCTTCAGGCTGTGCTCCTTGCCCTCGGTGTCCTTCAGGGTAAACATCGGGGCCTTCTCGCCAGCAGTCACGCCCGACTTCTCCTGCTGTTGGGCCGAGGTGCCGTTCTGCATGTTGCCATTCTGGCCGGCCAGGGCCACCGACAGGCTCGTGGCCGCGGAGACCGCCGCGATCGCGCTCACCATCGCCAAACCATTGCGTTTGAACCAAGTCATGTTCAGCTCCTTGTGCCAAATGGGCCACGCGCGGGCCCGGTGCATCGTGCCAGGTTTCGATTCAGCTCGTTAGTGTCCCGATTCGGGCTTCGGATCTTCCGGCTTCGATTCGACGCGATCACGCACACGCGAGATCAAGTCGGCATTGGCGGGCTTGCGCAGGCCGTCGGCCGAGAAATCGATCGCGTACCACTTCGGCTCTCCGTCGGCGGCTCGAACCTCGAGCACGCCGGCGAGCCGCAGCTCTTTGTTTTTCGAAAGGTCCTGGTTCTTCGCGGCCAACCTCAGCGTGAGCGTGTCACCCTCGGCCTTGCCATCAGCCAGGATCGAGACGAGCGACGACGACGACGAGGATGGATAGAAGGCGAGTTGCGTCGCGCCATCGAACTTCACAGTCACGGCCTCATCGCTCCACCGCAAGTCCAACCCTTCAACGGGTTGATCGGGCAGGACAGGCTGGGGCAGTCGCGAGGCGGCCAACCCAATGAAGTTGCTGGTCGAGATCTTGGCAGCACTCGTCGCGTTGCCGCCCGAAGACACCTTGAGATCGATCGACACCGAACCAAAACCCGGCAGGCAGATGTCCTTGCACACCAACCACTCGACCTCGCCGACGATCTCCAGGGTCGTGCCGGGCTCGACGTTGTCACCGATGGTCAGCGGGATGAGGATTGTCGGCTGCCCCTCGTACACGTGATCGAGGATGTCGCCGGGCGATTCGTAGCGGTGCGGCGCGGGCCACAGCATCGGGCCTGCCTTCACGCCCTCGGGCAGCGTCCAATCAACGGTGGGCGCGAAGCCGGTGTCGTTGCGGCCGTCCCAATAGATGTGCCACATGTCATCGAGTTCAAAGTGCAATCCGAGGAGCAGGGTTTGCCCCGGCTGCACGCTCTTCGTCTCGGTGATCAGCGACGCCCGGGATACCTCGCCGGCGTCTTGGGCCGAGGCGACCTGCGCCTCGATCGTGGCCATAGCAACGAGACCTGCGGCAAGCAATGTTCGGCTGAGTGGCACGGGACCCCCTTCGAGAGCTTCCGGACGGTAGTGTTCCCGCATAACGTGCAGCTTCACAGCCCTATTCCAAAGGGATCGGGCAATCTGGCTGGCG
>JAUHYE010000147.1 GCA_030426395.1 Phycisphaerae bacterium | reverse complement strand
CCCATTTCGGCGGCGTGATAATCCGGGCTGTCCGAGGGGATCTGTTTATAGGTCGCCACGGCGAGGTCATACTGACCGAGCAGATCCAGCAATTGCGCGCTGAGCAGAAGCGAATCCACGTGCCCGGGGCGCAGATGGGTCGCGGTGCGGGCATAGACCAGCACGTAATCATCGGACGCCTCGCCGTTCAGCGCCTGACCGATTGAAAAGAACACTTCGGCCATGCCGTCCTTGACCGAGGTAACCTGCGAAAACGGCAATTGCTCGCCCGCCGCCAACCGGTCCGCGACATCCTGCAATCCGGGATCCAGCGTCGTTCCGAATGCGTTTTCCAGAAACGCGGTGGCGTCGTCGTTGCGCTCCAGCTGCGACAGGATTTGCGCCCGCGCAATCGCCGCGCCGCGCGACAGGATCGCCAATCCGGAACTTTCATCTGCAAAGATCGCCTCGGCCCCTTCGAAATCGCCCACGGATGCAAGCGCCAGTGCCTTGTGATACAACGCGAACGCGCGCAACCCTTTCTGCTGCGACACCAGATCGAACTGCTCCAGAGCCTTGGCGACCGACCCCGCCCCCATATAGGCCCAGCCGGTGATCAGGCCATCGACCAGCGGCTCCCACGTCCCGCACGCGGTTTGGGCGGGCGCGAGGGCACTCGCACCGACCATCCCTAGGACGGCGGCAACGGAACGGAGAGCGATTCGGCGTGCAGGTATTGGCATCGGGTTCCCCTTCTGGCACAGCATACCCGAATTGCCCACCAACTCCAAAACAATTTTGACTGGGTCGCCACGATGTGGCGGCCGGGCCCCCTAACACCCCGCGTCGAAAGCGTTCTGGAACGCCAGGAAATCAAAGATCGTGAAGTCGCCGTCACCGTCGAAGTCGGCGGCGGGGTCGCCGGCCATGAACAGGTTCTGGAAGGCGAGGAAGTCGGCGATGTCGAGCATGCAGTCGCCGCTCACGTCGACCGGGCACGGCGCGGCGGGCATCCAACGCGCGAGGTATGGGAATCCTCGCCCGGCCGCCTGGGCCTCCCCGCCCGCCAGCAGCACCGGGCCGGTGCCGTCGTCGTAGACGAAGAGGTCGTAGACGAAGTCGAGTTCGAGTGGTGTCGTCGGCGAGAACTCGCGGTCGAGCAAGCGGTAGACGTTCGAACGGCCGATGAGCCCGTCGCCCGCGACGAACAGCTCCGAGCCGGACCCATCGTCGAAGCTGGCCAGCGAGATGACGATGCCGAGTGTGGCGCCGGGCGATGACTTGGGCGAATCCCAGCGCTGCCCGTCCCACGCCGCGATCTGGGTGGCGATCCGCTCGCCGTCCTGTTCGACGGTGAAGGACCCGCCGGCGACGAGCACATCGCGGCCCTCCAGGGTCGCATTGAGCAACGGCCAGGCAATCCCTCCAGGGATGTCCTGGCCGGGGCCGAGGGGAACGGACCATGTCGTGCCATCGAATCGCGCGAGTCCCGGCACGGGCTCGCCGCCGATGTTCTGGAACATCCCGCTGGCGAACAGGTGGCCGCCGAAGCTGGCAAACTCCCAGACCTCGTCGTCGAACGGTTGCCCATCGCCCGGTCGCGACCACGCCGAGCCGTCCCAACGCCAGATGAACTCCCGGGGCAGACCGCCCCCCTTGAAGACCACCCCGCCGGCGTAGAGCATCGGACCATCGCCGAAGTCGTGATGGTGGATGGCCTTGATGCGCGCCACGTCGCCGGGCACCCCGGGCCCGCCCAGGCCGCTCCACGTCGTGCCATCCCACCGCGCCACGCCGGTGGCTGGCTGTCCGCCGGCGGTCGTGAACTCGCCACAAATGAACAGCGCGGGGCCGGAACCATCGTCGAACACTCGCATGTCGACCACGCGGCGGTCCAGTTCCAGACCCGGCCCATCGAGCCCCGGCACCGCCTCCCAACGCTCGCCGTCCCACCGCGCAAGGCCCGGCGCGCGGACCTCGCCGAACACGGGATCGACGACCACCTCGAAGTTGCCGGCCATGTAGAGCATCGGTCCATCGCCCGCGTCGAAGACGATCAGGTCCTGCGCGCGGGTCCGGGTGAGGCCGATGTCGCCCAGCAGGTCGGCAACCATCGGCTCCCACGCGCCGCACACGGACTGCCCGTGGGCGGCGGCCGTGGCGGCGACGGCTCCAAAGATGGCGGCGACGGCGCGGACGGTCGGGCGGCGGAATCGTGTGGTCATCGTGTCCTCCCCTGTGTATGGCCTCTTGCCTCTACCGGCGGGCCAAGGGGAGGTTGCCCCGCGGCATCGAATCTCCCCCGCCAAGAGGCGTACGGGTCACGAACACCCGAGGTCGAAGGCGTTCTGGAACGCCAGGAAGTCGAAGATGGTGAGCTCGCCGTCGCCGTCGAAGTCGGCGGCGGGGTCCATGAGATCGAACAGGTTCTGGAACGCGAGGAAGTCGAAGATGGTCAGCTCGCCGTCGCCGTCGAGGTCGGCGGGGCATGCGTCGCACGCGGTGGCGATAGGATCGAACGCGACGGCGCCCTTGGTCGGGTCGTCGCTCGCGTCGAAGATGCGCTCGGCGATGGCGGCGAGGTCCTCGGTGCCCCAGCAGTTGCCCGTGGCGTCGATGGCCAGGGCGCTGTCGTTGTAGATCGTGGCTCCAACGTCGGCCATGTTGCCGCTGAAGCGGTTGCGCAGCCCGTCCCCGGCCAGCGAGATGTTCTCAGAGGCGGCCGATCGCACGTGCACGGCCCCGCCCAGGCGGGCGCTGTTGTCCAGGAAGGTGTTGCCGGCGATCGCGATGCCGCGTGGCCCCAGCCCGCCGATGGCCCCGCCGGTGTCGGCGCTGTTGCCCTCGAAGACATTCGCCGTGATCTCGAGCGCGAAGGCCGAGCGGGTGTTGGTCATGTCGATGCCGCCGCCCGCCGCCTCGGTCGAGTTGCCCAGGAACTCGTTGCCTTGAATCACGAGATCGCGAACGTCATCGTAAAGGCGCAGCCCGCCCGCGCTCGTGCGGGCGGTGTTGTCCAGGAACGTGCAGCCGATGATCTCTCCAATGGCGGCCCCGACCGCCAGCCCGCCGTTCTTGTCGCCGTGGTTGGCCTCGAAGTGGCAGTCGATGACCTCGACAAGGATTTCGGGGATGCCGCTCCGCCCACCAGCAAGCATGCCCCCGCCCGAGGTCGTCAGGCTCTCGTTGCCGATGAAGCGGCATCCCTCGACGCGGACGCGAGCGATCGCGCTCGATGGCCGGACCTCGACCCCGCCACCGGCGTTGCGGCTCGTGTTCGAGATGAAGTCGCAGTCGGCAATCGTCGAGTTGAGCGTGAACAGCCGGAGCCCGCCGCCCCCCTCGGACGCACGAACAATCGGGGCCTCGTTCTCTTCGAACAGGCACTCCCGGACGGTCCAGTTTCCCGAGAGGGACGCGCCGCCGCCGCCAAAGATGGCGACTTCGCTGCCGTTTCGTCGGAACACGCACCGCTCCACGGTGCCAATGGACCCAACAAAGAGCTGGGCGCCTCCAAACGGGTTGTCCTCGAAGACGCAATCCACCAGCGTCATCGCGAGCGTGGTGCTCGTGGCCAGCCCCACGCCCGCATCGCGCACGGTGACGCCCTTGAACCACAAGGTCGATTCGCGCATGGCGCCGATGTCGATGCCCGCGGCCCGGCATTGCTCGATCGTGACGTCCTCGAAGTACGCCGCCTCGAACATGCACTCGACGCCCGTGTCCGCCTCGGCGATGCGCACGTTGCGGAAGATCGATCCGCTGACGTATTCGCCTTCGGGCGTGACGACCGGCGCCACCAGCCCGCCCGTCACGATGCCCGGCCACGCCCCCACCTCGCCGTCGGCCGAGCGGAACACGATCGGCTCGCCACCCAGCGCATCGGCCACGAGCACGCCGCGGCTGGTGTCCAACCCCTGGCCCTGCTCGAAGATGACCTCGACCCCCGGCTCGATGGTCAGCGTGGCCCCGTCGAGCACCTGGACCGTCAGTGTGACGGTGTACGGGCTCCCGTCCAGCGTCCAGGTCCGGTCGCTCCCGAATGCACCGCCCACGGTCGTCTGCCCAAGAGCCACGCCGCCCCACGGCCCGGCCAGACCGATGAGCGCCACCGCCGCGACCATCCACCACGCACCGAAAATGCCTCGCATCGCCCGCCCTCCCCGCGACGCCCGCCGCGGACGGGCCAGCATACCCGAAGCGGGCCCCCGACGCAACGCGAAGTGGCCCGCGCCGGACCGTTCTCGGACCGGACCACGATCCGGCGCGGCCAGACCCAGCCCCGATCCGCCCGGACCGACCCCCGGCGCGGCCAGACCACCCCCCGGCGCGGCCGAGCGAGCCCCCGGCGCGGCCGGACCACACGCCGGTTCGGCCAGACCGGCCCCCGATCCGGCCCCACCACCGCCCGATCCGGCCCGCCCAACCGCCACGGCGGCCCACGCGCGGCCTCGCGCGGCCGCGCGAATTCCAATAAAGCCCGGCCCGAACCCCGCCGATAGCCACACTGGAGACGATTCGAGCACCGAGGAGACCCGGCCATGGCACGCTACCCGAGGCCCCAGAAGGACCTGGCCCTGTGGGCGACACAGCACGCGACGATCTGGCAGGCGGCCGCCAACATCGGCCTGACCGGGGCCCAGACGGCGCTGCTGGGCCAGAAGGCCGACGCGTTCGACGCCGCGCTCAGGCAGCACGTCGCCGCCGAGGCCGCCGCCCGCAGTGCGCGTCAGAAGAAGGACGTGACGCGCGCGGCGCTGCGCAACCTCTTGACCGGGCTCATCGGGGCCATCGACACGCACGCGGCCCTGACGGGCGACCCCAGCGTGTACGTGCGGGCGCACCTCGACGCGCCGGGCGCGCCGCACGCGCGGCCCAGGCCCGACACGCCCAGGATCGCGGACATGCGCATGAACAGGGCGGGAAAGATCGAGCTGACCATCGAGGCGACAACGGGCGGCAGCGCGGTCTTCGAGATCGAGCGGCAGGCCGTGGGCCTGGACGGCCATGATGGCCCGTGGGCCTTCGTGGCCGTCACGGCGAGCAAGACGCACGTGGACACGGGCACCCCGCGGGCGGTGCGCATGGTCTACTACCGCGTCCGCACGCGGCTGACCAACGGCAAGGCGAGCGAGTGGACCGCGCCGCACGGCGTGCCGTTCGGGCCGGTGGATGTGGCGTGCGGGAGCGCGGGCGAGAGGGCGGCCTGAGCGCGAGCCTGCCGCGCGTGGGCCCGGGCGTCACATATCCAGGTACCAGTCGCGCACGGTCCAGCGGTCCGGGTCGGCGTTGCCGGGGCTGTCCAGTTCGATGACGCGGTACGAGCACGGGTACTCGTGCGGCGGGTCGCCCACGCCGATGTAGAAATGGTCGGCGTGCACGTAGAACATCCAGCGCCCGGCCTGCGACACGGGAATCGACGCGAGGTCCCCCGCCGTAACGAGGGCCTCAAGATCCACCGGCAGACGCCCCTCGCGCCGGGCGTACGCCTCGATCGCCGGCAGGATGACGCCATCGATGGTCGCCTCGTCGGCCGCGACGGTCTGGGTGTCCCAGCGGCTGAAGACCTGGAAATCGATCGCCACCGCGATCACGGCGACGCTGGCCACGTAGACGATCCCGATGGCCACCACGGCCGCGACGATCGCCACGCACCACGTGATGAGGGAGAATCGCCGCCGCCATTTCGCAATGTTAGGAAGGGCCGCCATGCCACCGGTACGCCGCGGGTAAGCGGGCGTTCGAAGCTCGACGCGTCAGAGGAACGGAAACGGACCGCTTTGCGCCTTCTATTCCAGCAACTCGAACGGCGGCAACGCCCCCAGCAGCGGCGTCACGTAGTCCAGGAACTTCTCGCTGACGTCGTTGTGGGCGCGCAGGTATTCCTCGGGCAGGTGACGCGTCTTGGCGGCCACGGCCTCAAGCGGCTGGTGGTCGGCGACGCACTCGTAGGCCTCGCTGGGCCCGATGGTGCTCTTGCGCACGAGGTTCACCGACACGCCGGCCTTGCCTTCGGCCGCGAGCTCGGCGGCGTGCACGCCCACCATGCGGGCCTCGCGGGCGTCGACGGGGCTGGCATCCGGATAGCAGCGTTGCAGGTAGCCCAGCGTGTCGGCCCGCACGCGTGGGGGCTTGCCGCCGGCCGGCGTGAGCTTGGCCTTGAGCAGGTTGGAGAGCTGGTCGCCCAGGGCCCCCGAACCCGAGAGCTGCACGTTCCCGTGCGCATCCTTCTCCTCGCCCATCAGCAGGGCGCCGATGGCCACGCTGTCCTTATCCTGGATGCCCTCGCTCACGGCGATGTGGCAGCGCCCCAGCTTGTCGTA
>JAUHYE010000022.1 GCA_030426395.1 Phycisphaerae bacterium | reverse complement strand
GAAGCCCAGCACCTGCGCCGCCCAACCAAGGTGGAGCTCGAGGATCTGGCCCACGTTCATGCGGCTGGGCACACCCAGCGGGTTCAGCATGATGTCCACCGGCGTGCCGTCCTCCATGAACGGCATCTCTTCGATCGGCACGAGGCGGGCGATCACGCCCTTGTTGCCGTGGCGGCCGGCCATCTTGTCACCCACGCTCAGCGGTCGCTTGCTGGCGATGTACACCTTCACCATCTCCAGTACGCCCGCGGGCAATTCGTCGCCGCGCTTCATGTGGGCCACGCGGCGCTGTTTCTCCTTCTCGATCGCCTCGATGCGCGGCCAGTACTGCTTGTAGCTGATCTCGGCCTCTTCGCGCGCATCCTTGCTGCCCTTCACCCAGCCCAACTCGAAGGTCTTGATCTGCTCGATCACGACCTCGGGAATGTCGCTGGCGGCGACCTTCTGGCGGGTGTTAGGGTCGACCAGGTCGCTGCCCACCGCGTCGTTGATGGCCTCGACCATCTCGCGGAAGATATCGATGGCCTTGTTATCCATCTCCGCTTCGTACTCGGCGATCTGCTGCTTGAGCTGCCGCTTCTGCTCCTCGTTCATGTGCAGGCGGCGGCTGAACTTCTTCGCGCCGATCACGATGCCGTCGATGCCGCTGGGCACCTCGAGCGAGTCGTTCTTCACGTCCTCGCCCGCGCGGCCGAAGATGGCGTGCAGCAGCTTCTCTTCCGGGGTCAGCTCGGTCTTGCTCTTGGGGCTCACCTTACCAACGAGGATGTCGCCCGGCCCAACGCGGGCGCCCACGCGGATCACGCCATCGTCGTCGAGATTGCGCAGGGCCTTCTCGCTGACGTTGGGAATGTCGCGAGTGAACTCCTCGCGACCAAGCTTGGTGTCGCGGATCTCCACGTCGAAGCTATCGATGTGGATCGACGTGAACACGTCGTCCTTCACGATGCGCTCGCTGATGACGATGGCGTCCTCGAAGTTGTACCCGTCGAACGTGTTGAACGCGACAAGCACATTCTTGCCGATCGCCAGCTCGCCGTTCTTGATCGACGGGCCGTCGGCGATCACCTGCCCGGCCTCGACCAGGTCGCCCGGACGGACGATCGGCTTCTGGTTCAGGCAGGTGCGCTCGTTGAGCCCGCGGAACTTGCGAAGCTCGTACTCGTCGCTGTTGTCGATGATGATCCGCTCGGCATCGACATACGTCACGATGCCGCCGGCCTTGGCCTTGATGACCATGCCCGAGTTGCGCCCCACCGACTGCTCCATGCCCGTCGCCACGCACGGCGGATCGACCTTGATCAGCGGCACGGCCTGACGCTGCATGTTCGAGCCCATGAGCGCGCGGTTCGCGTCGTCGTGCTCGAGGAACGGGATGAGCGCCGCCGAGATGCCCACGACCTGCTTGGGCGAGATATCGACGTACGCCACGTTTTCGGCGGGCACCTCGGCAAGCTCGCCCGACACGCGGGCCAGCACCATGCCGCTCTGGAAGTTGCCCTTGGCGTCCAGCGAGTCGGCCGGCGCGAGCACGCCGCGCATCTCCTCGTCGGCGCGCAGATGCACGACCTCGCCCGTCGCCTTGCCGTTCTTGATCTGCCGGTAGGGCGTGCGCAGGAAGCCGTAGTCATCGATCGACGAATAGATCGACATACGCGCGATCAGACCGATGTTCGTGCCCTCGGGCGTCTCGATCGGGCAGATGCGGCCGTAGTGGCTGATGTGGACGTCGCGCACTTCGAAGCCGGCGCGCTTGCGGTTCAGGCCGCCCGGGCCCAAGGCGCTCAGGCACCGCTCGTGCACCAGCGTGCTCAGCGGGTTGGTCTGGTCGACCACCTGGCTCAACTCACTGCGGCCGAAGAAGAAGTCGATCGCGCTGCTGATGCTCTTGGAGTTCACCAGGTCGGCGATCTTCGCCAGCTCGTCGGGGTCCTTCACGCTCATGCGCTCCTGGACCGTGCGCTTCAGCTTCAGGAAGCCCTTGCGCACCTCGTCGACGGCCAGCTCATCCATCGTGCGCAGGCGACGATTGCCCAGATGGTCGATGTCGTCCTCGACGGCCACGGGCTGGCCGGTCTCGTGGTCGAGCCGGTTGCTGCGCAGGTCCAGCAGGTACTGGATGATGCGAAGCAGGTCCTGGGCGCGGATGTAGTTGCTGTCGACCGAATCCTCGAAGCCGAACTTGCGGTTGATGCGGAAGCGGCCCACTCGGCCGATGCGGTAGCGGCTGTCGTCGAAGAACTTCTCGATGAACAGTTGCTTGGCCTTCTCGACCTGCGGCGGGTTGCCCGGGCGCAGCTTGGTGTACAGCTTGAGCAGCGCCTGCTCGTGCGGATCCTCGACGCTGAACTCCTCGGCGAAGCGGCGGAGGTTCTCGGCGGCCACCGTGTTGAGGATCAGCGCATCGCTGGGGTTCTGGATGACCTTGGCGCTCTTGAGGCTCGAGGTCTGGATCTTCTCGAGGTTGTCGGCGCCGATCTGGAAGCCGGTATCAACGAGAATCTCGCCGCTCTCGGTGTCGACGATCGGGGCCGCCGCCCAGTCCTCCTCGTGGAGCTGGTTGGTCTTGACGTCGTTGATCTCGTAGAACAGGCTCAGCAACGCCTCGGTCGCCGACACCGTCTTGTCCAGGCAGCGCAGGAACGTCGTCGCCGCCATCTTGGGCGACTGGTCGATCCGCATCTCGAGCTGGTCCTTCTTGTTGACCGAGATCTCGATCCACGAACCACGCTCGGGCACGATGCGGGCGCTGTGCAGCGGGCGGTCGGTCTCCTCCTCGCTCTTCGAGAAATCGACGCCCGGCGAGCGGTGCAACTGGCTCACGATCACGCGCTCGGCGCCGTTCACGATGAACTCGCCGCCACCGATCATGATGGGGAACTCACCGAGGTAGATGTCCTCCTCGGGCATGTCGGGCCTTCCCTCGCGCTCGAGACGCACCCGGATCTTGAACGGCAGCCCGTAGGTCAGCCGCAGCTCCTTGCACTCGTCGCGCGTGTAGCGCGGCTCGTCGAGCTCGTACTGGCTGTACTGCAGCCGCATCGTCCCGTCGTAGCTCTCGATCGGGAAGACCTCCCGCAGCAGCGACTCGAGGCCGATCTCGGGATCGCGCTCGTCGGGAGCCTTATCGAGTTGGAGGAAGCGCTCGTACGCCAACCGCTGGACGACCGTCAGATCGCCCACCGGAAGGGTGTCGCCGCGTTTTGCATAACTGCGCACGTTCATCGCCGCCATCGGTCACCTCGCGATGGGAAGCGGACCCTTGACCACAGCCCTGGCCTGTGGAGGGTCCTTCTGGATCTACATCGTGCTGTCCGGATCGCCGCCAGCCCCGTCCTGTTTTATCATGACGCAATTATGAGCGTAGCGCTCAAAAATACTCTTGACAAGGGCCACCCGTTTCGCTAGCACTTTGACAATGATTTCTCAAAATATCCCGAAATCGCCCTTTCCGGCCTCCCAGGCCGTTTCGGGGCGATAGACAAGGCCGCGTGCTGATCCGCACGCGGCCTTGACGATCGATCGATCTGGAAAACCCCGACACGAAAATGTCGAGGTTTGGCACGGGAAGGGTCAGGCGACCTCGACCTCGGCGCCGGCTTCCTTGAGCTTCTCGGCCAGGGCGTCGGCCTCGTCCTTGCCCAGACCTTCCTTGATCTTGGCCGGCAGGTTGTCGACCATGTCCTTGGCCTCCTTCAGACCCAGGCCGGTCGCCTCGCGGACGACCTTGATGACCTTGATCTTCTGGCCGCCGTCGCCCTTGAGGACCACGTCGAACTCGGTCTTCTCCTCGGCCGCGGCGCCACCACCACCGCCATCGGCCGGGCCGGCCATCATCACCGCGCCGCCGGCGGCGGGCTCGATGCCGTAGGTGTCCTTCAGGTAATCGGCCAGGTCGACGGCCTCCTTCAGGGTCAGGCCGACGATCTCGTCGCCCATCTTGGTGATCTTGGCATCAAAGGTCTTGGCTTCGTCGCTCATGGTGCGCTTCTTTCAAAGTTCAAAGTCGAGTCTGGACGCCTCCGAGTGGGGCCGAACCGTTCGGCGCTTTAACCCCGATCCGAAGCGGATCATCCCGGGGCCAGTCGGTGGTCGCCGTCGTCGACGGCTGTCTACGAAAGCGTCCCGGCCGCGTTGCCACGACCGGGACGGTTGTTGTTTCTGTCAGGCGATCTTGGCGATGGTCTCGCCCTTCTCGAGCTTCTCCTCGATCGTCTTGAGGATGCCAGCGATGTTGCTCGCCGGGCTCTTGACGGCGCCGACGAGCTTGCCGCCGGGCGTGAGGATGATGGTGACCGCCTGGGCGATGGCCTCGTCCCGCGTGGGGAACTTGCTCAGCCGCTTCACGCCGGCCTCGCCCTCGAACAGCTCGCCGTCGAGCACCGCGCCGCGGAGCTCCATGTCGGGCATGTCCTTGGCGATGTCGACGATCTTGCGAGCCACCTCGACGACCGTCTCGGCACCATACACCAGGGCGTTGGGCCCGGTCAGCAGGTTGCCCAGCGGCTCGAGGCCGGTGCCCTCGAAGGCCTTGCGGGCCACGTTGTTGCGCAGCACCGTGACCGAGATCTCGCTCTTGGCCAGGTCCTTGCGCAGGGCGTTGGTGTCGTTGGCGCCGACGCCGCGGATGTTGACCAGGAGGGCATCGCCGTTCTCGCCCAGCTTGGCCATGTAGTCGGCCATCATCATTTCTTTGACGGGCTTGGACATGGGTACTTCCTTTCCCGCTCGTCAGGAGACGACGGCGGCCTCGTGGAACACGCGGACGCCGGGGGTCATGGTGCCGCTGATGGTGATCTTCTTGATGTACTCGCCCTTGACCGCGTTGGGACGGATCTTCTCGATCGCCTGGACGAAGTACTCGTAGTTCTCTTTCAGGTCCGCCTCGGGGAAGCTCATCTTCCCGATGACCGCGTGGACGTTGCCGCCCGAGTCGGCCCGGTACTCGAGCTTACCCGCGGCGTACTCCTGCACGGCCGTGGGCACGTCGGTCGTGACGGTGCCGGCCTTGGGGCTGGGCATCAGGCCCTTGGGGCCCAGCACGCGGCCCAGCTTGCTGATGACGCGCATCATGTCGGGGCTGGCCACCGCGACGTCGAAGTCCATCCAGCCCTTCTCGATCTCGGCCACCAGGTCCTCGCCGCCGGCCTTGATGGCCCCGGCGTCCAGGCAGGTCTTGACCTTGTCCTCGCTGCAGAAGGCCACCACGCGCTTGCTCTGGCCGATGCCCTTGGGCAGCGCCACCGAGCCGCGCAAGGCCTGATCGGCCTGCTTGGTGTCCAGGTTCAGGTGCATGCACACCTCGACGGTCTGGTCGAAGCGCGGGCCCTTGAACTTCTTGACGGTGCTGATGGCCTCGTCGACCGGCAGCGCCTTGGTGGGCGCCGACTTCTCGTTGGCCTTGGTCCGCTTGCTCACGTGTGCCATCGCCTCAGCCCTCCACCACGGTGACGCCCATCGAGCGTGCGGTTCCAGCGATCACGTCCGTGGCCGCGTCCAGCGTCAGCGCGTTCAGGTCGGCCATCTTCTCTTCGGCGATCTTGCGGCACTGGTCGCGCGTGATCTTGGCGATCGGCGTCTGCGGCGTGCCGGCGCCCTTGGTGATGCCCGCGGCTTCCTTAATAAGGACCGAGGCGGGCGAGCTCTTGACCTCGAACTCGAACGAGCGATCGGTGTACGACGTGACGATGCAGCCCACGACCTTGCCGTTCAGGCTCGCCGTGGCCGCGTTGAACTGCTGGATGAACTGCCCGGGGTTCACGCCCTTGGCACCGAGCACCGGGCCCAGCGGGGGCGCGGGCGTGGCCGCCCCACCGGGGGCCATGATCTTAAAGACGTGCGCGACTTCTTTTTTGGCCATCGGTCCTCCACCTCCCACCGGCCCGAAACCGTCCTCCCACGAACGGAAAGACAGATCCGACAGCGTGGGCCGGCCAATCGGCTCGCACGCGGACGCGGTGGTCCATTCGGCGTTGCGTTGTCGGCCTTCGGGACACCCCGAAGGCCAAGCCCCGGGAGTTCCGGGTCGAGATGATAGCCGCGCTCCAGCCCCGCCGGCAAGCCCTACCGGCCCAGCGGCCGATCGAACCCCTCCGGATTCCCCACCCCGATCACCCCGATGCCGATCCGGGCCCCCGCGCTGCCCGTGGGCTGGTCGAACCGGTCCTCTTCGGCGTGGATGATCACCGCCCGGCCCAGCACCGGGGCCTGGCTCCCGGCGATCGTCAGCGTGTCGAACGTGCGGTCGTAGCGGGCCACGCCATCGGCGTCGGCCTCCAGGTTCCCGAAGTCGCCCGCGTGGTGGGCGTCGCCGCTGCCCGGCTTGGCGTGGTGGCCGCTGCCCGCGGGGTCGTAGTGCCCGCCCGCGCTGGTGCCGTCGGGCTTCGTAGCGTCGCCGAACTGGTGGACGTGGAAGCCGTGCCTGGAGTTGGGCTCCAGGCCCTCGACATACGCCGTCACGCGGACGCCGCCATCGGTCCGCTCGAAGCGGATCGTGCCCGAAACCCCGTCATTGCCATCCGTGGGCCGGATCACGGCGACGGCCCGGGTCAGGTCCGCCCACGGGCTGGCGTGGGCGTGCTCGGCGTGCTGGGCGCCGCCCTTGGCACGGTCGATGTCCGCCGTGCCGGCCTGGTGGACGCCCACGGTGGCGATGGCCGCGGTCAGGGCCCCGAGCAGGCTCGGCTTGGCGAATGCGGCGGCGGTGCGTGTCATGGTGGTGGCTCCTTCCTTCCGGGTGGGTGCGTGGCCTAGGCGGTTGAGTGGATCTCAAGAGGAGTTTCTCTCCCGGCGCTGAGCGCCCGGTGAAGGCCGGATGAATCCCCGCTCAACCGCGAGCATTCCGACTCGGTCACCCGTGCTCGGTCACCCTTCGCCCAACCCAAACACACCCCCAGCAAAGCTGACTTTCGCGAACATGCCGTCTAACGTCCCCGTTCTGATATCAACACCCCATCGGGAGCCACCATGCTGGGACGAGTCTTCAAGGCGTACGACATCCGCGGAACCTACCCCGACCTGCTCACCGATCGCATGGCCTGGCAGGTGGGCGTGGGCACCGGCAGGTTCGTGCTCGAGGTCGCCAAGGCCACCGGCGAGAACACCCCCATGATGCGCACCGTCGTCGTCGGGCGCGACATGCGCGACAGCGGCCCCACGCTCACCGAGCAGCTCATCGACGGGCTCACCCGCACCGGCGTCAGCGTCATCGACCTGGGGCTCGTCGACACGCCCATGATCTACTTCGCGATTAATCATCTTGGTTGTGCCGGAGGCGTCATGGTCACCGCCAGCCATAATCCGCCCAACTGGAACGGCTTCAAGATCGCCGGGCCGAAAGCCAGGCCCATCGGCGAGGCGACGGGCCTGGCCGACATCCGCAAGCACGCCGCCATGGCCGACATGCGCACCATCGACGAGCCCAGCGGCCGCGTCGAGCAGCGGGACTTGTGGAAGCCCTACGCCAAGCACGTGCGGCACTTCGTGCGCGAGGGCGGGCCCGCGACGCGCAATAAACCCCTGAAGGTCGTCGTCGACGCCTCCAACGCCATGGCCGGCACGATGATCCCCAAGGTCTTCGGCATGAAGGGCGAATTGCTCGAAGGGTACCTGGACTGCGGCATCGAGCTCATCACCGTCAACATGGACAACACCAGCGGCGAGTACGCCCACGCGCCCAATCCGCTGGTGAAAAGCAACATGCGCATGACCCAGGAGGCCGTCATCGAGAACGACGCCGACGTGGGTTTCTGCTTCGACGGCGACGCCGACCGCTGCATGGTCGTCGACGACGAGGCCATGATCATCGGCTGCGACCACCTCACGGCCCTCCTGGCCACCGACGCGCTCACGCGCCACCCGGGCGCCGCGATCGTCTACGACCTGCGCTCCAGCAAGGCCGTCGAGGAGGACGTGCGCAAGGCCGGCGGCAAGCCCGTGCGCGGCCGCGTGGGCCACGTGTTCATGAAGGCCGCGATGGCCGAGCACGACGCCGTCTTCGGCGGCGAGCTTTCCGGTCACTTCTACTTCCAGGACAATTTTAATGCCGACTCGGGGGCCATCGCGATGGCCACCGTGCTCGGCCTGCTGGCCCGCAACAAGAAGAAGCTCAGCCAGCTCATCAAGCCCATCGCCCGCTACACCCAGAGCGGCGAGCTGAACTTCACGAACGAAGAGCCCCAGGAGGCGATCCACAAGCTCGAGGAGGAGATCGCCACCGACGACGCGGTCGTCGACAACCTGGACGGCATCACGATCGACTGCTTCCAGAAGGAAGGCTGGTGGATCAACGTCCGCATGAGCAACACCGAGCCCTTGCTCCGCCTCAACGCCGAGGCGAAGGACCGCCAGACGCTCAACCGCCTGGTCGACCGCGTGGGCCCGCTGCTGGGCAAGCGCGTCGAGCATTAGCCTTAGTCACCGCCTCCGGCGGTGAGTTGGCCTCGTCAGAACGAGGCCCTGGCGCCCGAGCCTGGGCTTTCTCCGGCCGTGCGTTGGCCTCGTAGGAACGAGGCCCTGGCGCGAGCCTGGGCTTTCACTCTCGTGAACGCTGACCCCAACGAGGCCCGGGCGCGAGCCCGGGCTTTCTTCCTTACTAAGAGACGCGAGTGTCGCGGAGACGAGCGTCCGAGAATCTCGATCGCCCGCGCCACCCCTGCCGGGCTTTCCCCATCGCCCGCGCGAGCCCGGGGCCGCGCAGGACGGTTCCGCGTGAGCGCAGCGGAAGTTTGTGGATCGACAGGAGAACGCTGCGCTCTCACAAACTTTCGCTGCGCCGGCGCAGCGGACTCCTGCGGCGGCGCAGCGAACCGCTGCGCTGGCGCAGCGACCCCTGCGGCGGCGCAGCGAACCCCTGCGCCGGCGCAGCGGACTCCTGCGCTGGCGCAGCGAATCCCTGCGGCGGCGCAGCGGAGTTCTGCGCCGGCGCAGCGGATGTTTGTGGTAGCGCAGCGACTGTTTGTGGATCGACAAACTTCCGCTGCGGCGGCGCAGGAGAGCGCTGCGCCGCCGCAGACAACCGCTGCGCCGAGCGCATCGTTCGCTCCGGCCTCTCAGGGCGGTTTTTGATATCCGGACCGTCCGGGAACGGCGCGCACCCCTTCCTTCGCACCCTACCGGACCTTCACCCTTCCAGCCCTCCCGCTCCTACCAACTCGCGCCGCCGAGGGCTCCGCCCGAGCAAGCGAAGCTACTCGCACCCCGCGTCGAACGCCGTCTGATAAGCGAGGAAGTCGAAGAGTGTCAACTCGCCGTCGCCGTCGAAATCGGCTTGGGCGTCGCCGTCCTGGAAGAGGTTCATGAAGGTCAGGAAGTCGAAGATGGTCAGCAAGCCGTCGGCGTCGAGGTCGGGGGGGCAGACCAGGCAGCTTACGTCGTACGCGTAGGCCGCGCCGTACCGTGTGTAGCTCGGAGCGGGCGCGTATTGCTCGGGAGCCCCGATCACGATGCGATCGCCCTCGACCACGCTCTTGAAGCCGAAGGCGCTGGCCTCGGGGTGCGTCGGTCGCACCACGGCCACCTCGCGCCACACGCCGTCCACGCCGCGGCGGAAGACGAACGCGACGCGGCTGAACGTGCGGCCCATCGCCGCCACCAGCGTGTCGCCCTCGACGCTCAGGCCGAAACCGAAGGTATCGGCATGGAGCTCGCCGGCCATGCTGTGGGTCAGCACCTGGCGAAGCGTCCAAGCCTGGCCATCGAACTCGTAGGTGTAGACGACGCCCTGATTATCAAAGTCACGGCTCGTTCCCGGTGCCGAGATGGCAAGCGTGCGCCCATCGAAGCCGACATATGTTCCGAACCACAACCCGCTCGGGATCGCGCCGCCCGCTTCCACCTCGGGTGGAAGCAGCTTCTGGAAGAACTCGAACGTGTCGTCGGGGTTGCGGCGGTACACGTATACCGAGCCGTGATTAACGGCGTGCGTTCGGTCCGCGCTGGCACTGACGATGATCCACTCCTCGTTCATCCTGATGTTTTTGCCGTAGTTGCCCACCGGACTGGTCGGCCCCTCGAACGTATCGCGGTACTCCCAGCCCTCGTCGCCCAGCACGTAGCGGTGCAGCAGCGGCGGCTGGCCTGCGACCACGTTGGTCTCGAACACGATCGCCAGCCCGGTGTCGAAGGCCAGTTCGCCCCCGAAGATGTACTCGTAGCTGGCGGGGGGGGGGTAGATGCGATCGTTCTCGATCCATTGCCCAAGTCCTTGGTCGTAAGCGTACATGTCGATCCGTCCGCCGTCCTTCCTTGTTGAGACCATCATCGTGTCGCCCTCCACGTGCACGCCGGCCCCGAAGCCCTCGTAATAGGCCAGATCCGGCGGGACGATGGTCTGGACGTGCGCCCACCGGCCTTCGATCCAGCGATACGCGAACACGGCCCCAGCCGAGCATTCGAAGGGGTCCGGCGTGGAACAGAGGGTGTACGCGGTGTAGTCGCTAAAGAGCAGGTGGTCGCCATCGATGTCGATGTCTCCGGCGAACTGGGCACTGAGCCCCACGAAACCCGGGATGAACTGTGTTTCGCAGGGGTCGCCCTGGGCCATTGTCAGGTGGGCAAACGGGGCGAGGAGCAGGGCGGCGAGGAGTGACTTAGGGATACTCATGCAACCATTTTGACGCAAACCGGGTCGCGACGCAAGAGGAATCTGAGAAAGCAGCGAAAATATATTCACCAGATATCCCAGATTGTCTTGACTGCCCCCCCAGCTTTCCTGTACATTGGGTGCGGATCGACATGGACCCATCTATAGGAGAACGAGCCATGGATTTTCGAGGTTGTATCGCGGTCGCGGCCCTGCTGGGCGCGGCCGGGCTGGCGGTCGCGCAGAGCCAGAATAAGGTCTTCACACAAGACAACGACGAGCCCGGCGGGGCCGGCTACGGCATCACGGAGACCGCCCCCGGCGTGGCGACCAGTTCGCTGGCCACTATCGTCACGGCCAACCGCCGTATCGCCCTTTACAACCGCACGACTCTGGCCGTCGAGGACTTCCGCTCGTACACGCCACTTGGCTCGCCACCCTTCCCCTTCGTGAGGACCCTGCACCCGGCCCATCCGTCCTTCTTCAACACGCTCTTCGAGCCGCGGGCGACCTACGACCCCATCAACGATCGCCTGTGGATGCTCTACACCGAGACCGAGGGCAATTCGTCGTATCTGGCCGAGTGCGGCCCGGTGGCGAAGTTGCACCTGGCCTTGAACCGCGACCCGTCAGGTTTTCCAGACCCATCTGACCCTCTGGACTCGTTGGACGACGACTATTGGCACTACTACACGGGCGATGGGAGTTTGCCGACCAAGTCCGGTGCCGTCCTGGACCTGAACGCGAGCGGCTACGCCCCGTACCGAAACGAGATCTCTTTGCATCAGCCGCCAGGCCAGACAGTTCGCGGCATCACTATGGCCTTCCACAACCTCCCTGGCGAGCCCGACGGACTAACGGGCGCGGCCATCGTGACGCCCAACCGCCCGCAGATTTCGTGCGACAGCGGGAGCGACCTGCCGTACGACCGCTTCTTCCCGCACGAGCAATTCATGTACATCATCCCATTCCAGCACGACGGGGGGACGAAGTCGATCCTCGACGGCGATCGGCCGGACCCGGGCGACATCACGATCATCCGCTTGAACACGACACCAGACCCTGCTGACTCGCTGCGCGCTGCCGATCCATCCGACTTCGCCTACGCAGTGCAGGCGCCCTACGAGCAGGTCGACAACGCAAGCTTTTTCATCAGCGTTCCAGATCGGACGACCGCCGAGCACCTGCACAAGCACGTGCGGCTCAAGGGGCTCTTCTACGACGACAGTGCAGAGGCCGGCGAAGAATGGACACTGCAGCAAAGCGTGAGCGGCACGTCCGCGCCCCTGGACTTCGAGGACATGGATCTGCCCGAAGAGCTGTGGTTCGTGCAGCCGATCTATAGCCAATTCGACCAGTTTCTTCCCGAGACGCCGGACACCGCGGGCTGGCGTCCCCTGGCCGGGAGCGTGGCGTTCCAGTCGGCCGTGCTGGCCAAGGACGTGAATGGCGATTTTCGGATCTTTGCCGTCCACGCAGTGCGCGACGTTGAGGTAGACGAAGAGGACGTGATCCCCCAGGACCAGTGGGTGGTGCAGTGGTACGTGATCGACCCGGACATGGCCAACTTCCACGACACCCCCGCACCGGCGACGACGTGGGAGCCGAGCATTGCGACGTACACCGTGCAGTCCGAGGAGATCGAGGCAATGGGCCGCATCGCCACCAGCGGCCAAGCTTACCATCCTGTGATCGTTGTAAACCGCCAGGGGCTGGCATTCATTGAGTTCACCTACTCCGATGGCACCTCGACCGGCTGGCCCCAGATCAGGCGTGTTCGGCTGAATAGTACGTACTCGGATGTCGTCAGCACCACGAACATTCTTGTGCGCGGGGGACCCGAACTTCCCTATGTTCCCGACGCCAACTTCCCGGCGTGGGCGCTCTTCGCCGATGCGCAGGCCGATCCGATCAACCAGTGCGCGTATTGGTCGACGCACACACTCGTGCATGACCCCGGCCAGCCCCTGCCCGATGACACCGAAGAACGCGATGTCTGGCTCTTCCATCAGGCCTACTCCAACTCGATCGGCCCCAACTGCTTCCAGACCACCAACATGCTCGACCTCAACGACGACAACGAGGTCGACGAATACGACATGCTCGAGTTCACGCCCATGTTCGACCGCCGGGCCCGCCGCGTGGACATCGACGGCAACGGCGTGGTCGACGCGACCGACGCGATGCTCTTTACCGACGCGTACCGGGGCTACACGCGGCGTTGAGCCGTCTTGATATCCTGACCACCCTCCACAGGGCCCGCCAACGCGGGCCCTGTCTCATGCCCAATCGAGCCCCACCGTCCCATCACGCTCTGCGACCACCCTCCTCATGCCCCTCTCATGCCCCGCCAGCGGCCCATCCCTTCCCCAGCCCGCACAACCGGACCCGATCCTTCCGATTTTCGCCGAACCTTCCATCGAACGCTCATTTCGCAATCCGCAGCCGCCGATGACCGGATCATGGCCGGCACGTGGGATCGGCCCGGTGTTCAACGCGGCCCGCAGCGGGCCGAGGGGATTCGGTTATGACGTATGAAAGAGTGCCTCGCTCCGAGGCCGAGTTCGTGCCGTGGCTCAAGGATCATGTGACCATCTGGCAGGGCAACCAGGGCACCCCGCCCGATATCGGTTTGTCGGCCGCGCAAATCGCCGCCGTGGCCGGTCTTTCGGCCACCCTGGAAGAAAAGTACCAGCAGCTCAAGGACCTGAAGTCGCTCAAGAAGGCCGCCCGCGTCGAGAAGGACACGGCGCTCGCCCTGGCCCGCGCCATGGTGGGCGGCGACATCGAGCTCATCGACGGCTACGCCAAGACCACCGGGGACCCGGACGTCTACGCCCGGGCCCAGATCGACCCGCCGCGCTCGGGCACGCCCCGCAGCGAGGCGCCCATCCCGACAAACCTGAGCACCGACACCACCACCAGCGGCGACGTCGTGTTCACGTTCGCGGCGTCCAAGGCCGGCGGCGCGGTCTTCGAGGTGCAGCGCCAGCTCGTGCCCGTGGGCGAGTTGCCCGGCGCGTGGCAGTCGCTGGGCACCATCGGCGACAAGGAATACGTCGACTCGAACGTGCCCACCGGCCTGGCCCAGATCAACTACCGCGTGCGCACCATCCTGACCACCGGCATCGTCGGCCAGTGGAGCTTCCCGGCGCCCTTCTACTTCGGCAGCGGGAACCAGGAGACGCCCCAGGCGGCCCAGAGCGCCGCGACCAGTGACCCCGAGGGTGGCGAAACCCTGACCATCGAGGACGCCCAGGCCCTCAAGGACGCCCAGACGGCCAAGGGCAAGGACAAGGCGGGCTGATCCGGAGACTCAACTCGATTCGCTTCGCGGCGGATGGGCACGGGCCCGTCCGCCGCTTTCTATTGACGCGGGTTCTCCTCTTCCCAGCGCAGCCAAGCCAAACTGGACCAAGCCGAGCCTACTGGACGCCCCAACGCCCCCCCACTAACCTCTCCCGAGCGCACCTCGACCCCGGCGGGAGCCCGTGAAGCCATGAACCTCGGCCAGTTCTTCGAGCATTGGAGCATCGCCGAGAACCCCTTCCGAGGCGAGGAGGCCCGCGACGACGCGGTCTTCGCCCGGCTCTCGCGCGAGCCCGAGGGCGCATCGCCCGCCCAGGCCGTGCGCGATCAGGCCGAGACGCCCGGCCCGGCCAAGCCCCTCGGCGACGCCCGCCACAGCGACTTCGAGAAGATCGTCGGCGACCTGGCGCGGCCCAGCACCTCGATCGTCTTCGGCGAGAAGGGCAGCGGCAAGACGGCCCTGCGCTTGCAGATCGAGGCCCGTGCGCGCCGGCACAACGGAAGGAACCCGGCCGAGCGCGTGCTGATGATCGCCCACGACGACCTCAACGCCGTGCTCGACCGCTTCCACGAGCGCAGCGGGTTCAGTGAGCCACGCAGCGGGCAGGCCACGGCATCGGAGAGCTTGAAGCACTTCCGCCTGGTCGACCACATCGACGCGATGCTGCTGTGGGCCGTGCCGCGCCTCGTCGACGCGCTGCTCGAAGAGCCCACGCCGCCGAACGCCATCGAACTCGGCGAGTCGAACAAGAAGGCCCTGCGCAAGCTCGACGGCGGCGCGCGGCGAGACCTGCTGCTCCTGCAATCGGTCTACGACCGCCCCGACAGCGCCGAGGTGCGCACTGGCCGCCTGCGCCGCGCCCTGAAGCTGCCACTCGGCGGCGGCCGGCTGGCGTGGGACGCGGCGCTCTTCGCCGGGTGGATATTGCCGTTGGCCGCACTCATCGGGTGGTGGCAACTGGGCGGGCTTCCAGACGTCGTCTGGTGGGTGCTCGTCGCCGCCGGCGCGGTGGTGTGGGCGGCCGCGGGCGTGAAGCGGCTCGTCCTCGACCGCATGGCCACGCACCGCCTGGGCCGCAAGGTCCGCAAGCAGGTCCGCGTCAGCTCGCGCACCGATACCTCGTACGCCCACAGCTTCGCGCAGCTCGAGCCGGCCCTCGCCTCCCCAGGCAGCCTGCCAACCACCGACGCCGACGACACCCGCTACGCCATGCTCGACCGGCTTCGCCGGGTCCTCGCGCCCCTGGGCTATCGCGGCCTGCTCATCGTCATCGACCGCGTCGACGAGCCGAGCCTCATCAGCGGCAACCCCGAGGCCATGCGCGCCATCATCTGGCCCTTGCTCAATAACAAGTTCCTCCAGATGGACGGCGTGGGCGTCAAGATGCTGCTGCCCATCGAGCTGCGCCACGCCCTCTACCGCGAGTCCAGCGCCTTCTTCCAGGAGGCTCGATTGGACAAGCAGAACCTCGTCGACCGCCTGAGCTGGACCGGCGCGATGCTCTACGACCTGTGTGACGCGCGCCTCAAGGCCTGCCTCGAACCCGGCGCCAAGCCCATCACCCTCGTCGACCTCTTCGCCGAGGACGTGACCGAACGCGACCTGGTCGACGCCCTCGACCAGATGCACCAGCCCCGCGACGCGTTCAAGTTCCTCTACCAGTGCCTCAGCGAGCATTGCTCGAACGTGACCGCCCAGCAGCAGGCCTGGCGGGTGCCCAGGCTGGTGCTCGAGGGCGTCCGCAAGCGCCAGAGCGAGCGCGTGCAGCAACTCTATAGAGGCATCAGCCCGGCATAGCCGGCGGCAACAGCCCGCCCGAGTTCATCACTCTGGCAGATTCACGACAGCAAACGATAGTCTGCTCTCCCGGCCCGGCCGCGTGTAACCCCGGCCCCACGAGAGCCATAGACGGCCCTAATCTGCCCCTCCGGGCACCCAAATCGCCGATCCTGGGTTGAATCGCCAGCCCGTTCGGGGGATGATGCCCCTAACGCGCCAGCAGCCGGCCCGCTCGTGGGACCCGCCTGGCCAGCCGCTCCGCAGACAAACCGACCCGATCCGACCCCCGAGTCGTGAGCAGAAAGGACCCCCACGTCATGCAAGCGCTCTCAGATCTTCTGGGCCGCTTCGAAGGCTTCATCGAAGTCATCAACGGCATCCTGTTCCACAACGTCGTGGTCTACATCCTACTTGCCACCGGCATCCTGTTCACAATCTGGTCCGTCTTCGGGCAGTACCGGGCCCTGACCCACGGCACAGCCGTCGTTCGCGGCAAGTACGACGACAAGAACGACCCGGGCGCCATCAACCACTTCCAAGCGCTCTCGGCAGCACTCTCCGCCACGGTCGGCCTTGGGAACATTGGCGGTGTGGCCGCCGCCGTCGCCCTGGGCGGCCCGGGAGCCGTGATGTGGATGTGGATCATCGGCGTCATCGGCATGGCGCTCAAGATGACCGAAGTCACCCAGAGCATGCTCTACCGCAACACCGATGACCCCGACAACCCCCACGGCGGACCAATGTTCGTCGTGCGCGATGGCTTCAAGAAATGGGGCCTGGGCCCCATCGGCGTGATTGTGGGTGGCTTGTTCTGCATCACGCTGCTGGTCAGCGCCGTCACCGGCGGCAACATGTTCCAGTCGTGGAACGTGGCCGAGGTAACGACCCAGTACACCCCAGTCCCACGCATCGTGGTGGGAATCGTACTGGCCATTCTAGTGGGCTTGGTGATCATCGGGGGCATCAAGCGCATCGGGTCGGTCGCCGGCCGCATCGTGCCGCTCATGTGCGCGATCTACCTGCTCGCGGGCCTGTACGTTCTGGCCATCAACGTCGTGGATCTGCCCGGCCTGCTCGCGCTCATCGTGCGCTCGGGCCTGGGCCTCGAGGAAGCGTCCGCCACAAGAGCCTTCGGCGGGGCCGCCTTTGGCGTGGCCGTGTCCTACGGCATCCAGCGGGCTCTGTTCAGCTCCGAGGCTGGCCAAGGCTCCTCGCCCATCGCTCACTCGGCCGCCAAGACCGACGAGCCCGTGCGCGAAGGTGTCGTGGCGGGACTCGAGCCCTTCATCGACACTATCGTGGTGTGCACCATCACCGCCCTGGTGATCCTTTCAACCGGCGCCTGGAACCGCGACGCCGAAGCGACCATGGATCAGGCAGGCCTCACCACCACGCCCCTGCAAAGCATCACTTACGGCCAAGGCGACGACCAGAGAACCCTCAGCGGCATGGTCGTCTCCGATGATGGCCAAATGGTGACTTTCGCCATTGCCGACGCCAGTGACTCCATTGACCCCGTCGTCGAGATCCCAGCCGCGAGCGTCGTTCAGATCGTGGAGCGCCCCGGCGAGTGGATGGTGGCCACGACCACACTGCCATCGCGAGGCGACCAGGCGCGCCGGACGTCCGGAGATTGGAGCCTCGGCGGCCGGGTGATGGCCCTCGCCCAGGTGGGCGAAGGCGACGACGCCCAGCGACTCGAGATGTACGGTGTCATCCGCGAGGATGCCGACCAAAAGATAATCTCATGGTCTCCAGCCGAAGCCGAGACCAAGCCCACCATGGTCTATGACGAGGACGGCAACACGCCCCTGTATGGCTATTACGTCGGCGCGGGCCTGACCGCCCACGCCTTCGACCGCGCCGTGCCCGGCCTGGGCAAATGGCTCATCGTTCTCGCATCGTGGCTGTTCGCGGTCTCCACTATGATTTCATGGAGCTACTACGGTGAGCAGGGTGTGGTGTACTTGTTTGGCAAGGCCGCCCCAAAGGCCGTGCTGCCGTATAAGGTGATCTACTGCATCCTGATCATCTTGTCCACTCTGCCGTTCATCAAGACCGAAGACCAACTCAACCTCTGGACCACCCTTGGACTCGGCCTCATGCTGTGGGTCAATATCCCCATCATGCTGATCTTCGGTCCGCAGGCCATGAAGGCCTACCACGGCTACATCGGGAAGCTCAAGCGCGGCGAGCTCGACACCGACGCCCACACCCCCGCCCCCGTCGAGGACGTGGTCTCGGGCAAGGACGTCGAGTAATCCCCGGGCAAGATTCCCCAAGAACCTGACGAGAAGGGGGGATTCGACATGCTCGACTGGTTCTTTGCCGATGGGGCTATCTGGTTCGCTGTGCCTGCGCTCTTTGGCACCGGGCTGTTCCTCATCCAGCTGCTCATGGGTGAGCTGGGCGGCGATTTCGACATCGACGCCGACATCGATATGGATACCAGCGGCGCGGGCGACTTCCGCGCCCTGAGCATCCAGACCATCGCGGCCTTCTGCCTGGGCAGCGGCTGGATGGGCCTGGCCGCGTTCCGCGTGCTCGAGCTGGGCATGGTGGGCTCGGTCGCCATCGCCATCGTCAGCGGCGTTGGCGTGGCCTGGCTCATGGCCTGGCTCACCCGCCAGGTCTTCAAACTCCAACGCTCGGGCAACATCTCAATCGCCGCCGCCGCCGGCCTGACCGGCGACGTCGCGGTCACCGTGCCGCCCGCCAACGCCGGCAGGGGCGCGGTCTCGGTCGTCATCAACGGCAACCGCCGCGAGTACGACGCGGTACAAGCCGGGACCGAGCCGATCCCCCCGCGCACCAGCGTGAAGATCGTCTCGGCCGACAGCCAGAACAACACCCTGCTCGTCGAGCGGGCCTGAACCAATCCTGAACGATTTGGCCTGATCGGGCGGGCCCGCCCTTGGGCCTATCCTGAATCACGTTTTCCCGCCTCGAATCGGGCGGTGAAGGGGGGACTCTGTCCATGATGTATCAATCCGCACTCACCTCACTCGGCACGCCATTGGCGCAAGTCCTTGCCCAGAGCGACTCGGGCGACAACATCGGCATCTTCGCGATGATCGGCCTGGGCGTGGCGTTCTTCATCTTCATCATCGTCGTGTGGTTCCTGGCCGCACGCGTGCAGCGATGCCCGCCCAACCGCGTGCTGGTGGTCTGGGGTAGCGCGGGCAAGACGGGCCGGCGTTGCTACAACGGCGGCATCAAGGTCGTCTTCCCCGTCATCCAGCAGCACGCCTACATGAGCCTCGAGCCGCTGGTCATCGACATCCCCCTCGAGGGCGCGCTGTCGCTCAACAACATCCGCGTGAACGTGCCGTCGACCTTCACGGTGCGCATCTCGCCCGACCCGGTGCTCATGGCCGCCGCCGCCGAGAACCTGCTGGGCAAGCCGCCCCAGGGCATCCGCGAGCTCGCGCAGGACATCATCCTGGGCCAGTTGCGTCTGGTGATCGCGACCCTGTCGATCGAGGAAATCAACAAGGACCGCGAGAAGTTCGAGAGCCAGATCCGTGAGACGGTCACCAACGAGATCAACAAGGTCGGCCTCGAGCTGATCAACGTGAACATCCGCGACATCACCGACGAGAGCGGCTACATCCGCGCCATCGGCCAGCGCGCCGCCGCCGAGGCCATCAACAAGGCCAAGGTCGAGGTGGCCCAGGCCGACCGCGACGGCGCCACGGGCGAGGCGCTCGCCAATCGCGAGCGCACCGTCAGCGTCGCAAAGGAAACCGCTGCCGCCACCGAAGGCGAGAAGGACGCCGAGCGCAAGCAGCGCGTGGCGGTAGCCGAGTACGAGGCCCAGGCCATCACGGGCGAGGCCGAGAGCAAGCGCGACCAGGACATCGCCGTCGCCGAGCGACGGGCCGAGACGGCCGCCGCCAGCAAGCGCGCCGAGCAGACCCAGCGCGTCGCGGTGGCCGAGGCCGAGGCCCGCGCCGTCGAGGGCGAGAACACCAGCCAGGCCCAGATCGCCGAGTACAACGCCAAGCTGGCCGAGGTACGGGCCGAGAGCCGGCGCCGCGCCGACGTCGCGGCCGCGCAGGCCCACGAGGCCATCCTCAAGGCCGAGCGCGAGCAGGAAATCGCCCGCTTGGGCAAGGAAGAACTGGCCCCCCAGGAGATCGAGAAGCAACGCATCGAGATCGCCGCCGAGGCCGAGGCCGAGAAGAAGCGCCGCGAGGCGCGAGGCGAGGCCGACGCCACACTCGCCAGGTACAAGGCCGAGGCCGAGGGCGTGCGGCAGGTGCTCGAGGCCAAGGCCGAGGGCTACCGCCAGCTCATGGCCGCCGCCGCCGACAACCCGCAGGTGGCGCCCACGCTGCTGCTCATCGAGCAGTTGCCCGAGCTCGTCGCCCAGCAGGTCAAGGCCATCAGCAACCTCAAGATCGACAAGATCACCGTGTGGGACAGCGGCGCGGGCGGCGGCAAGGCCGGCCCGGGCGGCAGCACCAGCGACTTCCTTGCCGGGCTCATCGGCGCCCTGCCGCCGGTGCACGAGCTGGCCAAGCAGGCCGGCATCGAGTTGCCCGGAGCCCTGGGCCACGTGGCCGAGCCCAAGCACGACGAGCCAAGGCACGCTCCGGTCGATGAGGACCATCGGCCCCAAACCCCCAAGGGCCAGACCAAGCCCAAGGGCTGAATCTTCCCGAAGTCCATCACAGAAAGGCACCAGCGCATGCGCCGTCCGTTCACCACCATCGTGCTCCTGGCGGCGCTGCTGGGCCTTTCGGGCGTTGCATCCGCGTACGCCCAGGAAGAGCCAGCCCAGAACGAGCCAACCCAGAAAGAGCCGGCCCAGCAAGATCCAGCTCAGGAAGCAGAGCCTGAGCCCCAAGCCGCCACGGAAGCCAAGCCCGCCGTTGTCGAGTTGCTCGAACCGGGTGTCGATCCCCAGGTCCGCCGCTACAAGATAACCGCGGGCGACAAGGCCATGCTGCGGATGGTCACCGATATGCAGATGCAGATGGACATGGGCACCGGCTTCGAGGGGCCCAAGATGCCCGCGAACGAGATGTACATGTCGATGCACGTGCGCAGCGTCGATGACGACGGCGTCGCGAAGGTAGACTGCTCCATCGAGCGTGTCGGGGTGCTGCCGGCCCAGGGCATCGACCCATTCGTGGCCGATGCCTACAGCCAGGGCCTCGCCGTCATGCGCGGCATCATGATCCGCTCCAGCTTCGATCCCATGGGCCGCACCACCGACGTCTTCGTGACCAACCAAGACGGCACGCCGATCACGGACCGGCAGTTGCGATCGACGATGGAGGACACCGCGGCCTCCGCAAGCTTGCAGCTCCCCGAAACCCCCATCGGCGTCGGCGGCCGCTGGCGCATTATCGAAGACATCGAGATCGGCGGCGTGCGCATGCAACGCACCTCGACGCACACGCTCACCGCCATCGAGGATGGGATGTTCCACGTGAGTTCGGAGATCGAGGTCGGCATGGAGCCCCACCACGTCGACAACCCGGACCTGCCCCCGGGCACGAGGCTCCGCATGGATTCGACCACCATGGCCGGCTCCAGCACCTCGGTGTTCTCCCTCAACTCCGCCGCGGGCAGCGCCGAGGTCAACACCAGCGGCGACATCCGCATGACAATCTTCCAGGACGGCGTGCCGATGAAGATGGCCCAGCGCATCTCCATGAGCATGAAGATCGAGCCCTACGAGGGCGACCTGCCGGAGATCGATCAGGGCAGCGACGACGCCCCGCCCTTCTAACGCCGATACGTTGCGGAGGAATCGAAGATGACCAAACCCATTGCCTCGGTTGCTCTGGCCGCCCTGCTCGCCGGCGCGGTCGCCATCGGCGGCTGCCGCTGCGGCACGTGCCAGGCCGGCGCCGCCGATGAACCTCAGGCCGAAGCCCAGGCCAACCCCGGCCGCCCCTACGCCATGACCTTCATCAAGACCGGCCCGCTCACCAGCCCCACCCGCGAGCAGCAGGCCGAGGCCATGCAGGGCCACTTCGCCAACATGCAGCGCCTGGCCGCCGAGGGCACGCTGCTCATCGCCGGCCCGCTTGCCGAGCCCAAGAGCGACCCAAACCACCGCGGCATCTTCGTCTTCGACGCCGACACCATCGACAAGGGCGCCGCCCTGGCCGCCACCGACCCTGCGGGCCAGATGGGCGTTTTCGTCATGGACACCTACCTCCTCACCACCGATGCGCCGCTGAAAGAGCTCACCCGCCTCGAACTCGAGTACGAGGACCGCCGGCTGGCCGACCCCGAAGTCCCCGACGAGTGGGTCGGACGCATGTACGTCATGGCCAGCGCACCCTACACCAAGTCCCTGCACGAGCAAGTGCGAACGGCCGAGGGCGTGCTCGTCACCGGCCGGCTCACCAACGACGATGGCGTCGATAACGTCTTCGTGTGGCTCGACGCGCCCAACGCCCAACTCGCCCTGCCCATGCTGCCCCAGGCCGATTGGACCCTGCACGGCTGGTACGGCAGCCCCACCGTCGCCGAGTTACCGGGTCTGGATTCCAGGAGTTGACCAGCCGGATGAACCCCGCTTCACGCCCGAACGGGTTGCGGGCCTTCCCCGTACAATAAAACGTTCCAACCTACTGGGAGGCGACATGAGCAACCACGACGAACAGAACCACGACACGCAGGCCCAAGCCGAGACCATCGCCAGCGACACCACCGCGGATGCCGGCGATGTTCGCCGCCGCATCAGCGACCTGGTCGCCAGCGCCGCCGCCACGCCCGGCCGCGCCATCGAGGGCGGCGCGAGCGCCGTGCAACGCGTCACCCGCGAAGTCCTCGAGGGCGCGAGCAAGGGAGCCCACAAGCTCAGCGACGAACGCAAGGACTCGGTCATGGCCGAGACGCTCGAGGGCCTGGGAGAGGGCCTGGGCAAGGCCGCCCATGCCACGCAGCTCGCCCTCGAGGAAGCCCGCGCCCGCGGCGAGAGCTTCGCCAAGGACGACGTCAAGGCCGCCATCGACGACCTCCGAGTCATCGAGGACCTGCTCAAGGACTCTGGCGCACGCCTGGCCAAAGCCGCCGGCAGCAACGCCAAGGGCGCCGCCAGCGACCTCACCCACCACGCCGGCCGCGTGTTCGAGAGCATCCGCCCCGCCGTCGAGGGCGCCCTCCGCGAGGCCATGCGTCATCCCGTCACCACCGCAACCGACGCCGCCGCAACGGGCGTCTCCGCCGCTCGCCTGGGCCTGGGCGCCCTCTTCGACACCGCCGGCGGCATCCTCACCAGCGCGGGCGACGCCATCAGCGGCAAGAAGAAGGACGGCTCGGGCAGCTAACCGAGTCGCTTCCCGAAGAGCAGCCGCACCACGCCCAGAATCCCCGCAAAAACAAAGGCCGACAGCCCGATCCAGAACAGCAGGCCCTCGGGCGCATCCTGCGACCCCGCCCGGTCGGCCAGCAGCATGATCGACCCGCCCACGATGAGCGCCGCCACCACCAGCGAATAGCTGATGTTGCGGCTGGCCCGCTCCAGCTCGTCGGTCACCTCCGTCAGCCCGTGGTGCTTGAGCTGCACACCCAGCTCCTCGTTGCGCATCATGTGCAGGATGCCCGCGACCTCACGCGGCGCGCGCTCGGCCAGCTCGGCGTACCCCAGCACCGCCCCCTGCACGCGACGCTTCGCCGCCCGGAAGCCGTACCGACGCCGCAGCAGCCCCTCGATGTGCGGCCGCACGTGCTCCACCAGATCAAAGCTCGGGCACACCATCTCGCCCACGCCCTCGATGGTCGTGATCGCCTTGATCAGGTACACGATGTCCGCCGGCACGCGCAACTTATGCTTTCTGAGCTTCGCGAAGAACTCGCTCAGCAGCGCCCCCATGCGCAGGTCCGCGAGCGAAGCACTCTGAAAGCGAGAAATAAACTCCCACGCGTCCGACCGGAACGCCCGGTCATGCACCATCATCGGGCTCACGCCGGTGAGCTCCACCACCACGTCCAGCACGCGGTCCAGGTCGCCCGCGATCGTCCCCTGCACCAGGTCGGCCAGCACCTCGGACGTGCGCGGATCGATGTTGCCCGTCATGCCGTAATCGATGAAACACAGCCGGATGTCGCTGGCCTCGCGCCGCATCAGCTCGCGCGTGTCCTCCTCGTCCACGGCATTGGGCCCTTCCACCGGCAGCCCCACCAGCACGAACAGGTTCCCCGGGTGCGGGTCGGCGTGGAAGAACCCCGCCTCGAAGCACTGCTTGAACACCACGTCGCTGCCTATCGCCACGATCTCCCGCCGCTGCGCTTCGCTGAACGAGTCCTTATCCTTCTTGAAGTCGCTCAGCAGCACCCCGTCGATCCGCTCCATGCACAGGATCTCTGGCGTCGAGTGCTGCGGGTACACCTTCGGAAAAACGACCCGAGGGTCCTCCTCGAACGCCGCGGCCATCCGCGCCATGCTCCGGCGTTCCAGCTCCAGATCGATCTCTCGACGCACCTGCCGGCGGAACTGCTCGACCACGTCCACAGGGCTGTACCCAAGGTCGCTGAACCGCTCCTCCACGAACTCCGCCAGCGTCGCCATGATCTCCAGGTCCGACTCGATCACGTCCTCGATGCCCGGCCGCAACACCTTCAGCACCACCTCCGTGCCGTCCACCAGCGTCGCCCGGTGCGCCTGCGCGATCGAACCCGCCGCCATCGCCTCGTAGTCGATGGACGCGAAGTGCACGCCGCTCTTCTGCGCCGGCATCTCCTCGATCAACGCATCGATATACGCGCGGATTTCACCCGCCGGCACCGCCTTCACCGTGCTCTGCAGCTTCGTGAACTCCTCGGCCCACTCGGGCGGGATCAGGTCCGGCCGCGTGCTCAAGACCTGCGCCAGCTTCACGAACGTCGGCCCGAGTTCCTCCATCGCCTCGCGCAGCCGCACCGCCGTCGGCGTGCGCTGCACCGACTCGCCCTGCTTGCTGAGCCCCACCATCCGCCGCCCGCGCAGCACCAGCCGGTCCAGGTCCAGGTCGGCGATGGCCTTGCCGAACCCGAAGCTCGCCAGCACGCTGACGATCTCCTTGGCCCGCTTGATGTTGCGGATGGTGCGGCCGATGTGGGCGATGTTGCTCGGGATATTGATGGTGTTGGACACGCGGGGAGGATAGACCGCTCCGCGGTGGGCTCTCGCCGGTCGGCCGGCCAACAATTCCCCCCGGAGGCCGCCATCAAGCCCATCGGACCCGGCCAGACCGTCTGCCTCATCGCGCGCGTCACCTGGCGATTCGCCCGGCGGCGACCGGTGCTGGCCGCGTGGTGGTGGTTGGTGGCAATCTCGTGCGTGCTGCCGTGCCTGTTCTACTACAACCACCTATCGGGAACCTCGAAAGTGTTGTGGCTCGTTGGTGGCGGCGCCGTTGGCCGCATCGACACCGGGCCCAACCCTGCCCTGACTTGGGACTCAACACGCTACGGCTGGTACCCGAGTGTGGATTCAATCGTGGCATTCGACCTCCAATGGACGTTACAAGGCCAGGCGCCACTGCGTCCGCCGCGTGTGATCATCTTTCCAGTTTGGATCACCACCCTCGCCCCCACACTCCTCATCGGCACCCCCATCTTCATCCGCAACCACAAACGCCGCCGCCGCGAGCAGCGGGCCGTGCGCGCCGGCCGCACCCCCTGCCCATCGTGCGAGTACGACGTGACGGGCCTCACCCGCTGCCCCGAGTGCGGCGCCACCATCAACCCGGCCACCGAGCCATCGCCATGACGCGCCCGGCACGCGAACGCCCCGCCCTCCCCCGATTCGCGCTCTGCGCGTGGGTCGCATGGATCGCCCTCGCCGCCACCGCGTCGCTCCTGCCCTTCCTCGTCGAGGTCCGCCTCTGGACGCCCGGCGGCCACGCCTTCTGGGCCTGTAAGCACGGCGCCGTGTACCGCGCGAGCGTCGAGCGATCCAGCGTCAATCCAGTGCGCGGCGAGGACCTCTGGCTCGTCGAGTGGAACCCCGGCATGTCCGCCAGCCTCCGCTTCGACTGGGGCCCCAGCCGCGACGCCGAACCGCGGCCCACACCGCACAGCCGCCCCTTCGTGCGACGCGCCCCGCCGTGGGCCGTGCTGCTGATGCCCACGCTGCTGGTCATCGCGCTCGCCCGGCCCGCCAGGTGGCTCGCCCGGCACCTCCCCCGCTGGCTGGCCAGTTGGTTCGCGCGCGTCCGCGACTGGCAGAGCGCCGAGCGCCGCGCCCTCCTGGCCGCCGGCCGCACCCCGTGCCCCAACTGCGACTACGACGTCACCGGCCTCGAACGCTGCCCCGAGTGCGGCACGCTCGCCCGCGCCGTGCGCAAAAGTCCCCTGCGCCGCCTGCGACCCACGCGCCTCGCGCTGGTCCTCTGGCTGGGCCTGGCCGGCGCGGCGGCGCTCATGCCGTTCCTCTTCGAGATGTACTGGAGTTCCGGCCCATTCGACGCCGGCGGTGGAGAGGGATCGTTCTTCGTCGGCTACGACCATTCGTACAAATACTGGGCGAACTACACGCCTCCCAACGGGGTCGACCTGAGGCCCGGCCTGCTCCACATGTTCACCTTCGACGCCGGCTGGTCCCGCAACTTCAAGTACGTCCAGTTCCCCCCCTGGCTGGTCGTCCTCGTCCCCACGCTCGTCGCCCTGACCATCCGCCGCGAGCTTCGCTTCTACAAACGCCGCCGCCTCAAGAATCTCGGCCGCACCCCCTGCCCCGCCTGCCAGTACGACGCGACGGGGCTGGAAGTCTGCCCCGAGTGCGGGACCGCGATCAAGACAACACCGTGACCGATCCGGGCGCGGGCCTATTCGCAGCCCGCGTCGAACGCGTTCTGGAATTCGAGGAAGTCGAAGAGCGTCAACGCGCCGTCGCCATCGAAGTCGGCCCGCGGGTCGCCCGCGTCGAACAGGTTCTGGAACTCCAGGAAGTCGAACACTGTCAGCTCGCCATCGCCGTCCAGGTCAGCGGCGCACTCGACGACATCCCGCCCGTACACCACAAAGGCGCCCGGCCTGGATCCGTCCACGAGCTGCGACCCGATCGCCAGGTCCGCCCGCCCGTCGCCGTTGAGGTCCCCCGCCGACGCGACCGACACGCCCGCCAGGGTATTCTGTTCCGAGCCATAGACCCCAAAGCCGTCCCCGCCGTCGAGATCGGTGAGCACGAGGTTGTCCGGGAAGGGCTCGCCCGCGGCGGTGTCGCGCCCGAACACGACGAACGTGGCGCCATAGTTTCTGTACTCGAGGTACCCGCTGTTCCAGTAGCCCCAACCCGGGGCGCCCACCGCCAGATCGTCGAACCCGTCGCCGTTGAGGTCGCCCGCCGAGGCGAGCGCCGACCCGTTGCTGGCCTTCCCGCCCGGATCGTCGACGGTGAGGCGGAAGCCCGCGTCCGCGGCGAGCGAACCGAGCGGCACGTCGGCGTCGAACCCGCCATCGCCGCGGCCGAAGACCACGTAGCTCGTCCCGTTGCGGAAATTCCCCGGCGCCCCGATGGCGATGTCGGGCGTGCCGTCGCCGTTGAGGTCGCCGGCCGACGCGATCGCCGTGCCGGCCCGCTCGGTCCCCGTCCCGTTCAGGCGGAAGCCGTCCGAGCCGTCGAGCGCGGCCAGCGAGACCTCGGCGGCAAAGCCCGGGCCGCTCGCCGCGTCGCGTCCGAAGACAACGTAGCCCTGGCCGGCGTTGCCCAGCGCCCTTGGGGCGCCCACGGCCACGTCGTCGAGCCCATCGCCGTTGACGTCGCCCAGGCCCGCGACGGACTGGCCACACTCCTCAAACGGGCCGGTCTGGCTCATGCGGAACCCGGTCGCGCCGTCGAGCGTCGACAACCCCAGGACCGCGGGGAACGCGGACCCCGCCGACGCATCGCGACCGAACACCACGAAGGCCGCGCTGACCCCGCCCGCGGGATAGACCCGGGCCGCGCCGATGATCACGTCGTCGATGCCGTCGCCGTTCAGGTCGCCCGCGCCAGCGACCGCCGCGCCGACGCACTTGACCCCCACGAGTCCCTCGATCCTAAAGCCGTCCGTCCCATCCAGGTCCGAGAGCTGGATCTCCGCGGGGAACGCGCCGCCCGTGGCCGCATCGCGGCCGTAGACGACGTAGCACTCGCCGGCGGCGTACCCACCGTCGTTGGTGGCCACGGGCGCCCCGATGATCACGTCGTCGACTCCGTCGTGGTTAAGGTCGCCCGCGCGCGAGACGGCGTAGCCCGTCTGGCTCTCGGCCAGGAACCCGCGGAGCCTGAACCCGTTGGTCCCGTCCAGGTCGGCCAGATCGAAGGGGTCGGGCGGGCCGCCCGCGCGGCCGAAGACCACGTACGCGTCGCCGGTGTCGCCGTCGAACCGGTTGCCCGAGGCCCCGAGGAGGAGGTCATCCACGCCGTCGCCGTTGACGTCACCCGCCGACGACACGGCGCGGCCCGCCTTGGAGCTCCCACGCTCGGCCTGCACGGTGAACCCGATCGGCGCGTAGATGCTGTAGGTCCAATACAGCCCATCGAACGGCTCTTCCAGCGGCCCCTGGGCAGCGGCGGCGCTCGCGGCCAGGGCCAGCCCGCTGGCGGCGAGCAGAACGGTGGTATGGGACGGTGTCTGGCGATGGCTCATTGGTGTTCTCCCTCTCGACGCGCGGCCGGCACGCCCATTTGCAAGTTATACCGCACCACGCGCCCAAGGTAACAGGCCATTTCGTGAAATCTGGTGCGGCCCGGCCCCGCTCACCCCGCCGCCGCGCGATGGTCGACGGCCCGGTGGTCGACGCCCGCCCACCCGCGGTCGACCCCCCGCCATCGCCCGTCGACCCCGCCCCCCGGCCCGTCGACCCCCGGCCGCCAGCCGTCGACGCGGGGCCGCGGTTGGTCGACCGGATGCGACAAACGGTCGACCAAACGCCGTGGATGGGGCGTGCGGGAGGCCTCGGAGGGCCAGTTTTCCGATCGTCACCCGAACAAATCAACTCTTTTTGAGCATTCGAGCGCTCCGACTGGATCGCCGCGCGCCGCCCGCCGATGCAACGGGCATGGCAACACTCCCCGAACGTCTCGGCCGCGTCATCTGGTGGGTCAAGGTCCGCGTGCCCGTGTGGCGGCAGGACCCCGCGTTCATCGGGCTCGACGAGGCGACCATCGACGAGCTGGAAGCCCTGGCCGACGAGGCCGCCCAGCTGCGCATCGCCTACGCCGGGGCCAGGTCGGCCGCCCGGGCCGCGGGGGCCACGTACCGCCAGCGGGCCCGGACGCTCCGCAAGCAGGCCGCCCACGCCGCCGAGCGCGTGCGCACCCACGCCGCCGGGCAGCCCCAACCCGCCGACGTGCTCGTGGCCGCGCGCCTGCGCACGCGCTCGAAGCCATCGCCCACGCCCGCCCCGGGCAAGCCCATCGCCTTCACCGCCCAGCTGGACGAGAGCGGCTGGATCACATGTAAGTTCGTATGCAAGAACGACCGGAGCCTGCGGGGGGTGACGTATCTCGTCGAGCGCAGCCTCGGCCACGACGGCGCCTTCGAGTTCCTGACCCTGGCCCGCGGCCGCGCGTTCACCGACAAGTCCGTCCCCCCCGGTACGCCCCGGGCCACCTACCGCGTCACCGCCCAGACCAGCACCAAGTCGGGCCCGCCCGCCGAGCACACCGTGAGGCTGGGCAGCGCCGACGTGCCGGCGGCAGCCCGGCACGCCGCCTGAGCGCACGCGACGCGGGCCATAGCATCGCCCATGAAGACACGCCTCGGGGGACTCGGTGGCGGACTCGTGGGCGGACTCGTCGCCGCGCTGTCGATCTCGGGCTGCGCGGCCAATCCGAGCACCGGGAGCATCGGCCCCACCCGCGTGCCGCACGCCGCCATCGACGCCATCGGCCAGCGTGCCGTCGCCGAGCGCGGCATCGTCGGCCTCTCCATCGCCATCGCCCAGGACGGCGAGATCGTCTACGCCAGGGGCTTCGGCCACGCCGACGCGGCGCACACGCGACCCGCCACCGAGCGCACCGTCTACGACATCGCCTCGGTGGGCAAGCAGTTCACCGCCGCCGCCATCGTCCAGCTCGTCGAGCGGGGCGATCTTGCATACGACACCCGCGTGCGCACGCTCGTGCCCGAGCTTCCAAGCAACGTCCCCGACGCCACCATCGAGCAATGGCTGCGGCACACCAGCGGCTTCGTCGGCGGCGACATCGACGAGCTCGCCCCGCCCGAGCACTACACCACGCCCAAGAAGGGCCTGGAACTACTCGACGACGTCGCCATCACCGACGGCCGGACCATGTTCGCCCCCGAAGAAACCTGGGTCTATTGCAACGCGGGCTACCTCGTCCTGGGCCTGGTCGTCGAGGCCGCCGGCGGCATGCCTTATGACGAGTACATCCGCCAGCACGTGCTGGCCCCGCTCGACCCCCACGCCATGACCGTGTGCGCGTACCCGCCCGCCGACATCGCGTCCGAACGGTTGCGCCGCTCGGACGAGGGCGTCCGGCACGTACCCCACATCGACATGAGCGCCTACGCCGGGCAGGGCTCGATCTGCAGCAGCGCCATCGACCTCATCCGCTGGAGCCGCGCCATCAACGACGGGCGCATCTTCTCGCACGAATCGCTCGCCAGATTCCGCACACCCTCGACCGTCCGGGGCGACCACGCCACCGCCAGCATCCCCTACGGCTTCGCCCAGCGTTTGGGCGTGATGGACGGCCACTTCAAGGCCGGCCACAGTGGCACCTTCGACGGTGGCTCGGCCTCGCTGTTCACCTACCCCGACGACGGGCTCGAGATCGCCGTCCTCAGCAACACCATGGGCGGCGGCGCGCCCCACGCCGTGCTCATCGAGGCCGAGATCGCCAAGCTGCTGCTCGGCGTCGTGCCGCCGGATGTCGAGTCCGAGCGCGTGCCCGTCACCGAAGCGCAGAAACGGGCCATCGAGGGCACGTACACCGACGGCACTCGCTTCACCGCCACCATCGAGGGCGACGAACTGGTCGTCTACCAAAATGGCGAGTTCGAAGAACGCCTCGTCCACGTCGGCAACATGCGCTTCCGCCGGGCCGACCGGCCCGACGTCTTCGAGTGGTTCGTCATGGACGGCGAGAAGGCCGGCTGGTGGATCTACAGCATGAGCGGCAACTTCCTCGACGTCCTCCGCCGTGAGGACGCCGACCCCCCGAACCCCCACTAACCCGCGTTAACCCTCGACCAGCTTCAAAGCCACCAGATCCTGCACGTCCAGCAACCCAACGGGCTTGCCATCGCCGTCCACGATCGGCACCTCGTCCTGCCGGTGCTCGAGCACCAGCGCCACCGCGTCGCGCGCGAGCGCATCGCTCGAGATCGTGCGGGGGTTCCTCGTCATCACGTCGCCAATGGGCCGATCCAGCTCGCCGCGGTCGCGCAACACCAATCGACGCAGGTCGCCGTCGGTAAAGATGCCAGTGAGCTTCCCAGCATCATCGACGAGCAGGATCGCCCCCGGCCGCCGCCCGCTCTTGTTCTGCACCGCGTGCTGCGCCTCGATCACGCTGACGGATTCGGGCGCGACCGGCAGATGGTCGTGGATCGTGCACCGCGCAATATCCATCACCGGACGCAACGCCCCACCGAGCGCCCCGCCGGGGTGCCGCCGCGCAAAGTCCGCATCGGTAAAACCACGCCGCGCCGCCGCCGAGATCGCCAGCGCATCGCCCAGCGCCAGCGTCGCCGTCGTCGACGCCGTGGGCGCGCTGAAGCGTGGATGGAGGGCCTCGTGCTTCAAACCTAAGTAGAGCGGCACCGTCGCCAACCGGCTCAACGGATCGGCCTGCTCCCCATCCGCCGGCCTCTTGCCGGTGATCGTCACGATCGGCAGCCCGTCCTGCCGCAGCAGCCCGCACAGCGCCACCACCTCGGCCGTCTTCCCGCTGAAGCTGAGCGCCAGCACCAGATCGCTCGACCGGAACCGCCCCAGGTCCCCGTGCGCCGCCTCGGTCGGATGCACCAAGTGACTCGGGATGCCCAGCGACGCCATCGTCGCGCTGATCTTCGCCCCCACGTGCCCGCTCTTGCCCAGCCCGGTGACAAGCACCGTGCCACCCGCCCGCGCACATGCGTCGATGATCTCGACCGCCTCGGCAAACCCTTCCGGAAGCTCCGCCATCGCCCCCACCGCCGCGGCCTCTTCTCTCAGGAGCCGGCTGGCCAATTCCAAATGTTCGGTCGTCTTCGGCGGCGTCATGGTCGTCATCGGTGAGGGTACGCCCGCCTCCCAAGGCCGAAGGCCGCTCCCCCCCATTGCCAATTGCCAATGCCCATTGCCCCCTCCCCCCTTACACTCCCCCATGGACGCCACCGGCCCCGCCATCGCCGTCGACGCCTTCGAGGGGCCAATGGACCTGCTCCTGCACCTGGTCCGCGTCCACGAGGTCGACATCCACGACATCCCCGTCGCCCTCATCGCCGAGCGGTACATGGAGGCCATCGCCGACCTGTCGACCATCGACATCGACACCGCCGGCGAGTTCCTGGTCATGGCCGCCACGCTGGCGGAGATCAAGAGCCGCGTCGTCGCCGCCGAGAACCTGAGCCCCGAGGACGCCGAGGCCGCCAGGCGCGAGCACACGAAGGAAGACAAAGAACCCCAGGACCCGCGGGCCGAACTCGTCCGCCAGCTCCTCGAGTACAAGCGCCTCCGCGACCGCGCCGACGCCCTCGAAGAGCGCCTCGAGCAATGGCAGGCCCGCGCCCGCGTCGCCCCCGCTCTCCGCCCCGCCCGCGACGAGAGCGAAGAAGACCTCGCCCTCGATATGGACGACCTGTCGCTGACGGACTTAGTTGAAGCCTTCGACCGCATCGCCAGCAGCATCCAGTTCGACCGCCTGGGCGAGCACACCGTCACCGACGACGACACGCCCATCGAGCTCCACCAGGCCGACGCCATCGACCGACTCGAACGCGCCCGCGAAGACACCGGCCAGCCCGCGTTACCCCTGAGCGCCCTCTTCACCGGCCGCACGCGAGGCGAGGCCATCGGCATGTTCCTGGGCATCCTCGAACTCATCCGCAACGTCCGCCTCCGCGCTTGGCGGGCCCCCATACCCAATGGCCCCGAGGGCGAGGAGCCCGGACAGGTGTGGTTAGGATTGGTCGACGCGCATACACCCGAGGAAGCATGAGCTCGAAGAAACCCATCCAACCGACCGATGACCTCGGCCACGCCGTGAAACTCCAGGCGTTGGATCTTCCGAAGAAGCCGGGAAAGCGACTGAGGAAGCTCAGCGGCGAGGTCTCTCTGGGCAACTCGCAAAACATGCACTGGTCGGTCTTCTTTGCCTTCTTGCTGATTGCCATCGGCCCCGGCCTGACTCTCGTCATCATCCAGGCGGTCTCGTCCCAACCGGTACTTCCAGACTGGTACTGGCACGCTGTCATGCTTGCCATCGGGCTCCTTATTGCCTGCGCCTACCGCTGGGTGCCCTTCGTCGCGAGCGCTCGCGCCCGCGAGACCAACCGTCGCGCCATCAACGCGTGGGCCGAGGCCGGCCTCTGCCCCGCCTGCGGCCACGACCTCGCCCTCGATCTGCACAAGAACGACGTATCTCAAGACGACGACGGCATGGCCACCTGCCCCGAGTGCAACGCCCAATGGCACGCCGCACGATTCGAGGCGGCCATCAAGACGCACGCCGGAGACTGGCGCCGCCAGTGGCGCGAGCAGCACCCGGCGACCAACTGACCACAATCCGCACCCGATGACCGCCAATGCGCGCAATCTGCCGGCGCTGCACGAAGCTCGGCTTGACGGCCCCAGCCGTCGCCGTATCTTCATCGCATGCTCGACGAAAACCTCAACCGCATCGTCCTGCCCATCCGCGCCCGCATGAAGGCGCGGGCCCAGGCCCTCGCAAAGGCCGAAGCCCTCAAGAAGGCCAGAGCCGAAGCACGGCGGGAGTATTACAAATCTTCCCGGCCGACCGCGTCATTCGCAACCCTGGTCGAACGCATTCTGGAACGCCAGGAAGTCGAACAGCGTCAGCGAGCCGTCCCCGTCGAAGTCGGCGATCGGGTCGCCCGCGTCGAACAGGTTCTGGAACGCCAGGAAGTCGAAGATCGTGAGCTGGCCGTCGCCGTCGAGGTCGGCCCGGCAGGTGTCCCCGCCGGGCTGCCAGACGACGAAGTTGTCCGGCTGGCTCCCGGGGGTCATCACGATGTCGCCGATCTGGGTGATGTCGCCGTCGTCCTCGATGCGGAAGCTGTAGATGCCGCTCATGCCGTCGCTCGAGGTCGAGTTGTCGGTGACGAACAGGAAGTTGCCCGCCGGCAGCGCGAGCGTCCCCACGGTGCCCAGCGTGCCCTGCCCGCCGACGTCGAACGACACGCCCAGCACGCGCAGCGCGCCGGTCTCGCTATCGGTCGAGAAGCCCTGCACCGTCGCGTCGCGCCCGTGGCCGGCGTACACGAAACGATTGTCGGGGCTCACGGTGATGTACGCCGGCGAATCGCCCGGGCTGATGAAGGGCGAGCCGGGCATCACCTCGAGCGAGCCGAACGCGCCGACACGGAATCCCAGCACGTCGCGGCCCGTTCCGCTGATGCCGCCGCCGGCGTACAGCCACTCGCCGTTTGGAGCCAGCCACATGTCCAGCGCGAAGTTGGGGGCGGTGAAGACGGATCCGGTCTCGCTCAGCTGCCCGTCGGCGTCGACCTCGTACGCCGTCACGTTCGCCGTGCCGCCGCCGAAGGCCGAGTCCTGCACGAAGATCCGACGCTGGTCGTGGTCGGCCTCGATATTCGTAATGAACGAGCCCTCGGGCGTAGCGTCCACTTCGACAAGCGAGCCGGCCATGGGCGACCCGCCGGGCGTGTACCGATACACGCGCGCGTACGAGGCGCCCAGGTTCGATTCGCCCACCACGATGTGCTCGTCGTCGACCCACGCCATCCCCAGCGGCGCGTTGGGCACCAGGAACGTGTCGACGATCTCCAGCGTGCCGTCGGCATCCACCTCGATGATGGTGAGTTGCTCGGGGTCGAGCGCGGTCGCATGACCCGTGGCAAGATATCGACCGCTCGGCGAGAGCGCGATGCCCTCGACGTTCGTGCCCGGCAGCGAGCCTGTGCCCGAGGGGCGTTCGTCGATGATGAGGTAGTCGACCTGCACCAGCGCGCCGGTGGCGTCGGGCTGGAGGCTGGTCACGGCGCCGAGCAGGTTGCCGTTGTTGCCCACGAAAACGGTTGGGTCGGTAGCCTGCCCGAAAGCGGCGGCTGCGAACACGAGCGAAGCGGTGGCGGTGCGTCCCACGAGCATGAGAGTCCCTCCTTTGGGTTGGATGATGCTACAGCATACCCAGAACGTGCCGGATCGAAACCGGACGAACACAGTACAGCATCGCATCGGGGTTATTACTTTGATGTTTCTCGCTATCGGACGTGCGCTATACCGACGCTTCCGTCGCCTGCGGCTCGCCCTCGGCCAGCTTCGCCACGATCTCGCCCACGCTGTACGTCACGGCCTTGCCCGCCAGCAGGACGCGAGCGCCCGAGGCGCTCTCGACCACGTCGCAGCGAAGCTCGCCGCCTCGCTTGGAGACCTGCCGCGCGGCCAGGCGGCTCTTGCCCAGGCGCCGGGCCCAGTAGGGCGCGAGCGCGCAGTGGGCGCTGCCGGTCACCGGATCCTCGTCAACACCCGCGCGGGGGGCGAAGAAGCGTGAGACGAAGTCGTGGCTCGCGCCCGGCGCGGTGGCGATCAGGCCGTGGGCGTTGACCTTTGCCAGCTTCTTCATGTCTGGCGCGAGCTCGTGGATGTCGCGCTTGGTGTCGAAGACGGCGATGTAGTTCGGGAACGCATCGTCGCCGGTCGCCACGGGCTTACTCGTGCGGAGCACCTCGGCGGGACCGATGCCGATCGCCTCGATCAGTTCGGGCGGCGCCTCGCAGGGCTCGGTGGCGTGGGCGGGAAAGTCCATCACGATCAAGTCGTCGGCGTGCTGCTTCTCGTGCCAGACTGTCAGCGGCCCGCTACGGCTCTCGAAGGTCAGCCGCTCGACGACCTCGGCCTCGTGGTTCCACAGCACGTGTGCCGCGGCCAGCGTGGCGTGGCCGCACAGGTCCATCTCGATGGTGGGCGTGAACCAGCGGATCCTGCGATCGGCATCGCTCTCGCTGGCCGGCCCGACGAAGACCGTCTCGCTGAGATTCTGCTCGGCGGCGACCTGCTGCATGACCGCCTCGCTCGGCCACCGCTCGACCGGGACGACGGCGGCGGGGTTGCCGCCGAAGACGTGGGGGGTGAAGGCGTCGACGTGGTAGATCTTCATGGGGCCCTCCTGCGAGTGTTGGCGGTCGGCGCAGTGTATGGGCAGGAAGTGGCGGTCGGGCGGCGGTCTGGCGAGGGGTCGGGCGCGGGATCAGGGGCTGGCCTTGACCCCGCCGATCTGCTCGACGGCCTGGCCGGTCAGGGTGCGTTCGACCTCGCGATCGGTCCAGAAGCGCGTCACAATGCCCTCGGTGATGATGAAGTACACCACCGACGTGCTGAGCTGGTCGCCACTAAAGAAGCTCATCAGCCCACCCTTTCGCTCGACGAGTTCGTAGCGGTAGACCTTCGTGTCTTCGACGCCCTGGACGATGGACCACGTTGTGGGCTCGCCGATGATGGCGATGAGCCAGGCCTCGGTGGTGACGCCGGCCTCGAACTGCTCGAGCGTGTTGTCGCCGATGCGGACGCCGGTGCGCGGCGACGAGCAACCGGCCACGACCACGAACATCACAAGCGCGAGCACGGCGAGTCGCTTCATTGCGGATCCTCCACGGGCGTGTCGAGCCCTTCTATGGGTGGGGGCGGGCCGGCCTGCTCGCCGCCTTCGCTCTCGTCGACTTCGCCCGACTCGCCCATCCGCGCCTCGGCTTCGCGCTCGAATCGCTCGTCGGTCTGGGTGACCGTGTTGTCGGGCGCGGGGACGTCGTCGATCTCTCCGGCTGGCGCGGCGGGCTCCGGAGTGGCCGGGCCGAAGAGGCCCTGCACCAGTGGTGAATAGGCCAAGGCGACCACGCCGCCCAGCACACCCAATACGAAGACGGCCAGCACGAACACGAGCACAACCCAGCCCCACGTCGGGCCGGCGGGTTCGCGCCCGGGATGTGCGCGGGCATGTCTGGCGGGTGGGTCACGCATCAAGAGACCATACCACGCGAGCATGAACGGGCCGTGAATTCGGCGTGAAGCGCGCGATCTTAACGCTTGGCCGGCGGGCCGAGCACCGAACCGAAGCCCAGGGCCCGCCTGAGGTCGACGATCTGCCCGGCGTGGGTGGCGATGTGGAAGCCCATGCGCAGCGCCAGGTCGCTCAAGGTGGTCTCGCCGATGCCCCAGGGCGTGGACCGCGCGAGCGCGTCGTCGCTGGCGTCTCGCAGAGCGCCGGCCAGCGTGTCGTGGGCCTCGTGCATGGCTTCGAGCCCGCGGACGAGGCTTGGGTAGCGGTCGGGGTCGTCGGTGGGCGTCGAGCCGAAGGCCACGCTCTCGGTGGCGTAGCGGTGCGCGTCGCCGCGATCGCCAAGCACGAACAGCTCCGGCGGCAGTTCTCCCTGGTCGTCGCGGCCGCGCACGCGGTCGGCGCAGCGGTGGGCGGTGAGGGCCAGGTGGCCAAGCGTCCAGGCGGCGTGGTTGGGCAGGCTGGGGGCCTGCGTCGTGCGGTTGGCCTCGGTAAAGCCGGCGAGGTAGCGCTCGAAGAGGGCCTGGCAGTGCAGCACGTTGTGGGCGAGGAGCTCGGCGTGGGGGTTGGTCATGCCGCCAGTCTACGGCAACGCCGGTACCATCGGACCATGCCACACCAAGCCCCGTGCGTCGTTCCCAACCCCCACGGCCCCTCCATCCCCGTTGGCGGCGGCCACCCGCTGCTGGTCATCGCCGGGCCGTGCACGCTCGAGTCGTACGAGATGGGGCTGGAGGTCGGGCGGGCGCTCAAGACGGCGTGCGACGAGGCTGGGCTTGCGTACGTGTTCAAGGCCAGCTTCGACAAGGCGAACCGCAGCAGCGCGTCGTCGCCGCGGGGGCCGGGGCTCGAGCAGGGATTGGGGTGGCTTGCGAAGATCGGTGACGAGCTCTGCTGCCCGGTGACCACCGACATCCACCTGCCCGAGCAGGCCGACTCCGTCGCGGGGGTGGCCAGCATCATCCAGATCCCCGCGTTCTTGTGCCGGCAGAGTGACCTCTTGACGGCCGCCGCGCAAGCGGCCGCGCCCAAGGGCGCCGTCGTCAACGTCAAGAAGGGCCAGTTCCTGAGCCCGCGCGAGATGCTCGGGCCCATCAAGAAGCTGCACGAGGCGGGCTGCGACAACGCCATGCTCACCGAGCGCGGCACGTTCTTCGGGTACCACCGGCTGGTCAACGACTTCATCGGCATCGGTGACATGATGGAGCTCGACCGCTCGGCGTTCTGCGATCGGGGCCCCGCGCCCGTCTGCTTCGACGCCACGCACAGCACGCAGCTTCCCGGCTCGGGCGAGCAGACCGGCGGGCGGCCCGAGCGCAGCGGGATGCTCGCCGCCGCGGCGGTGGTCGCGGGCGTGCACGCGCTGTTCATCGAGAGCCACCCCGAGCCCGCCAGGGCCTGGAGCGACGGGGCGACGCAGGTGACGCCGGCCACGGCGGCGGCGGTCATTACCCAGGCAGCGAAGCTGCGGGCGGCGATGGGCTGAGATTGGTTTGGTGGATCGGGCGGCTTGTGGTATGCTGAAGATGCACGCCGCGAGGAGGCCACCATGAAACGCATCGCCCTCTTGTTTGTTCTGTCCGTGTCCGCGTTCGCTCAGGCCCAATCGGATCCCTATCGGATGGAGCTGCGGGTGGATCGCCCGGTGCTCGAGCCGGGGGAGGCCGCCACGGTCGAGCTGTGGGCGTGGTACAACGACCAGCGGTACTGGTACCCCTCGATCATCCGCACGAGCGTGTTGACGGGCCACGCGGACGCGTTCGGCGACCAGGCACTGCTCGCCTTGATGGGCCCGGGCACGTCGGCGGGCGAGCGGACCGCCGACGGCATCGAGGGCATCCTGGCCGGCTCGCTGTGCCTGCCGTGCGCCGACTGCCAATGGCCACAGCCCGACCCGGTGCTGTTCTGGCGGGCGACGGTCACGGCCCCGGACACCGCGTTCCCCTTCGACGTGCGGCTGTCGACGCTGACCACGCAGTACGAGATCCACGGCTGGGGCTGCCCGCCGCCCGAGTCGCGGCTGGACGAGTTGGTCGAGGGCGACGCGACGATCCGCGTGGTCCCCTGCCGGGCCGACGTCGACGGCGACGGCGTGCTGACGATCGGCGACTACCTCGCGTTCCTCAACGCGTTCGACGCGGGCGAAGAGCTGGCCGACTTCGACTTCGATGGCGAGTTGACGGTGTTCGATTTCCTGGCGTTCCAGAACCGGTTCGATCTTGGTTGCTAATTGGCCTGCTGAGCAAAGGAGCGAATCATGCGAGCGAGGATGAAGATTGCGGGCGGCGGCGTGCTGGCGGCCGCGTCGCTGGCGGTGGCCCAGACGAACCCCTACACCATCGAGATCCACGTCGA
>JAUHYE010000021.1 GCA_030426395.1 Phycisphaerae bacterium | reverse complement strand
CGACGGGAATCCGCATGCCGGTTTCTTCCTCGATCTCGCGAGCGATGGCGGCCTCGAAGGTTTCGCCTTCCATGACGCCGCCGCCGGGCGGCACCCAGAACGACATCGGCCCGGTGAGCCTGGGATCTGCCGGCACGAGTTCCTCGTACCTCATGAGGAGCACTCGCTCCTGTTCGTTGAGAAGGATGATCCGGGCGGTATCGCGGCGGCGCATGGTGTGCCGATTGTTGCATCGCGCCCCAAAGAAAACCGAAGAACCGTGACGATGAACGCCGCACCCGACAGCCCGCGCCTGACCCTGGTCGCCCTCTCGGGCGTGCGGGTACGCGAGGCGGAACTGGCCGAACTTGGCATGAGCCTGCCCGGGCTCGGGCCGCGCGGGGCGGCGATTGCGGCCTTACCGCCGCTGGGCGTGCTGACGCTGGCGGGTATGACGCCCGACGATTGGGCCATCTCCTTGCATGAGGCGGCGGTCGTCGACGATGGGCTGGTGCAGCGCATCGTGCGAGAGCAACCGACGCTGGTGGGCATCTCCGCGTTGACAGCGTCGATCCTCGAGGCGTACACGCTGGCCGATGCGTTGCGGCGCGAGGGCGTGCGTGTGGTGCTGGGCGGGCTGCATGTGACGGCGTGCCCTGATGAGGCGATGCGGCACGCCGACGCGGTCGTGGTCGGCGATGGCGAGCCCGTGTGGCCGCAGGTGCTCGAAGACGCGCGTCGTGGCGCATTGCGGCCTCTATACAAGCCCGACATGCCATTCGACATGCGCGCCGCCCCACTGCCGCGGTACGACCTGCTGGGCAGCGCCAAGCGGCAACGGTTCACGATGCAAGCCTCGCGCGGGTGCCCCTTCGCGTGCGACTTCTGCGCTGCCAGCCGCTTGCTCGGGCCATTCCGGCGCAAGCCCGCCGATCGCCTCCGCGAGGAGTTGCGCGCGATTACGGCGATCGACCCCAAGCCGGCGATCGAACTGGCCGACGACAACACGTTCGCCCTGGGTGGACCCCACGATGACCTGCTCGACGCACTGGGCGAGAGCAACGCGCGGTGGTTCACCGAGGCCGACTGGCGGCTTGGCGAGAACCCGGCCGTGCTCGAACGGCTGGCCGAATGTGGCTGCGTGCAGGTGCTTGTTGGGCTCGAGTCTCTCGTGCATCAGCACGCCGGCATGGGCGCGAAGAAGACCGAGATGCCGCGGATGCTCGACGCGTTGCGCGCGATGCAGGCGGCGGGCGTGGCGGTGATCGGGTGCTATATCGTGGGCAGCGACGGCGAGGACGAGGCGTCGCTCGATCGTCTGATCGAGTTTCTCCAGCACGACCCTTGTGCCGATGCGCAGGTGACCTTGCAGACACCCTTCCCCGGCACGGCCCTGCGCCGGCGGCTGGAGCACGAGGGCAGGCTGCTGCCCGACACCAACTGGTCGCACTGCACGCTGTTCGACGTGACGTACCAGCCGGATCGCATGACGCCCGAGGCGCTCCAGGCCGGCTACGCCCGTGTTCTCATCAGCGCCTTTGATGAATCCGCCCATCGCCGCAGGAGTGCGATTCGGCGCGAAACGTGGCGGAACAACCCGAGGATGCGAGCATGAAGACCTCGACGCTGCCGTTGTACCTGGTTGGGAGCCGCCGGGCCATCCTCGACGTGGCGCGGTCGCCTTGGTCGATCCTGATCGGCGTGCTGTTCGTCGTCTCGGCGGGGCTGGCGCGGGAGTACGACGGCGAGTATCTGGTGCTCGAACCCTGGCACGCGCTGCGGCCGCTGGGGGCGTCGCTGGCGTCGGGCACGCTGCTGTTCGTCATCGTGCACCTGGCCGCGATGATCCGTGGCGATTCTTCGGGCGCGAACGAGCGACCGCCGTTGCATAGGGCGTATGTCTCGTGGATGGGCCTGTTCTGGATGACCGCGCCGATGGCGTGGCTGTACGCCATCCCCTACGAGCGCTGGATGTCGCCCGAGGTGGCGATCTCGTGCAACCTGTGGACGCTCGCGTTCGTCGCGGCGTGGCGGGTGGTGCTGATGACGCGCGTCGTGGCGGTCGTGTACGGCGTGAACCCCGTGCCGGCGTTCTTCCTGGTGATGCTGTTCGCCGACGCGGTGGTCGTCGCGGTGATGGGCTTGGCGCCGCTGCCGGTGATCGACATCATGGGCGGCGTGCGCGGGCCGGCACGCGAGGCGCTGCTGGCGTCGGTGGCGTTTAACGTGAGCGTGCTGGCCATCCTGAGCTCGCCCGTGTGGATCCTGGGGGCTCTCATCAGCCTGGTCGGGTTCAGGCCCATGTGGCCGGTGGTGACGCACGCGAAGCCGGAACATTCACGCGGTTTGTTGATCGTGGCGGGCGTGTCGATCGTGGCATTCGTACCGTTGCTGGTGTGGGCCCAGCCCGAGCAGGCGCTGCGGCATCGCGTCGAGGGCTTGTTGCTCTCGGGTCGGATCTCGGAAGGACTGGCCGCGATGTCGGCCCATCCCTACGAGGAATTCCCGCCGGATTACAACCCACCGCCGAGGCTCGGGTATCGCGAGACGCGGCCGCCAATGGGCGCCGTGCGTGCGGCCATGCGTGAGAACTGGCCGGCGGATTGGGTAGCGGAGTTGTATCTATACAAAACGCGGCGAGAGATCGGGAAGCAGTACTTCGCCGATCCCACCGAGGAGTACTTCGCGGACTTCATCCACGACATCGACAGCGAGTGGGCGCTCGAGCGGGCAAACGAGCTGCGCGAAGCGTTCGAGTTCCTACTGGAATTCGACCCGACCCTCCCCGAGACCAACCGCGAGGCGATGCGTCGGCTGCTCGATGCGGCTCAGGCATCTTCGTCGGAACGCTCGACTGGACCGACATAAATCACGATATCGCCCCGGCCCTTGTCCTCTTCGGCCAGTTCCTCGCTCCAGCGGTCGGCCATGACGATGGTCAGCACGTCGGCGCCTGGGCGTTGGCGTTTGAGGTACTCGACGGTCGCTCCATTGAATTCGACGTGGAAGCGGCCGATAACGAGCGCCACCGGCTCGTGGCCGGCGCGCAGCGCGTCGGCCACGCTGTCGGCCATCGTCGCGTCCCACACGAGCTGCGAGCGGAGGAAGTCCATGGGGTCCATGCCGGGCTGCTTGCCCGCGCCGTCGGTCGAGCGCATGCCGCCCATGATCTCGACGAATCGCTCGCGGTAGGCGGCCGGGCCGTCTTCGGTGGGCGGCAGCACGAACGTCTCGCGCTGGGCGGGCGACATCGCGCGGAGGTGGTCGTAGCCCTCGGTGCGTGCGAGGCGGACGTAGCGGCGCGGGGCGTTGGCGGCGATGACCACGCCGCCGGCGTCCTTGGTGGCGCTGAACATCGCCTGGTGGCCATCGGGGAAGTTCGAGGCGCTGCGGGCGGCCTTCTTGATGAAGTCTTCTTCCTCGATCATGCCGGCCAGATACTCGTCGATGGCGAGCTGCTGGTCTCGCTCGAAGAACTCGAGGAGCAGGGCGGGGGTCTCGTCGCGGTCGCGGACGGCGAGCATGTCCTGCCAGATCGCGGCGGCGACGGGCAGGCCGACGGGATGGCCGTGGAGTTCGCCGAAGAGGACGACATCGGCACCCGTCGCAACTCGTCGCATGTCGAGCGAGTTAATCGGCTCACCGGTGCGGCCATCAAAGGCTCTTACACCCGAGTCGACCACCATTTGTCCATATGCCTTTGGCATCGGTGGATCGACCATTGGGCCAACCGAGCAGCCGCTGAGAACCATCGATGCGGTAAAGAAGATGGTGGTGAGCAGTACTTTGCGCATGGTTCCTCCGCACTTTGAGTTGGGCTCCATCGCCCCTGTTCTATGCTTGAGCCGCTTCCCACGCCGCACGGAAGCTGGAGCCTGACCCCCTTGGACCCCACCACCTACGCCGGCTTCGCCGCCGGGCTGGCGACGAGCCTGCTCTGGGCCCTGACCAGCCTGTGCTTTGCCGCGGGCGGGCGGCGGATCGGGCCCACGCTGGTCAACGGGCTGCGGCTGTACGTTGCCATCGTGCTGCTGACGGGCATGGCCTGGGCCACCACAGGCGACTTCATCCCGGTCCTCAACGATCGGCAGTTCATCCTGCTGGCCGCCTCGGCCCTGGTGGGCATCGTGATCGGCGATCAGGCGCTGTTCACCGCGTTCGTCGACATCGGGCCGCGACTGAGCCTGCTGATGATGAGCACGGCCCCGATCTGGGCGGCCGTGCTGGGGTGGGTCGCGCTGGGCGAGGCGCTGGCCTGGCCGGCAGTGCTGGGCATCTCGGTGACGATCGCTGGCGTGGCCTGGGTCATCATGGAACGCCCGACCATGAAGGCCGACGAGCAGGCCCACCCGCATCGGGTGCGGGGCATCATTCTGGCTCTGATTGGTTCCATGTGCCAGGGCGGGGGCATGATGCTCAGCAAGGCCGGCATGGGCCACGGCTGGATGGACCCCGAGCAGCACATGGCCCCGCTCCCCGCCACGCAGGTGCGTATCGCCGTGGCCATCGTGTGCATGACGCCGGTGCTCATCGCCCGGTGGCACATCCAGACCAGCCGGCGGGCGTTGCCGATCCCCCGCCGCACGATGAAGATCGGCCTTGTGTTCACGGCCCTGGGGGCGTTTGTCGGGCCGTTTTTAGGCATGTGGATGAGCCTGGTGACGGCCGACCTGACGCCGGTGGCGGTGGCACAGACGCTGTGCTCGCTAGCGCCGGTGATGATCCTGCCGATGGTGGCGTGGCAGGGGGATCGGGTATCCCCTCGCGCCGTGCTCGGGGCGTGCGTGGCGGTGGGCGGGGTGGCGTTGCTGGCCTTGCTTCCACTGGTACTGCCAGAAAACTGGACGAAAAACGAGGCGCCGCGTGAGCCGGCGGGAGAAACTGCGCTCCCCTAGGCATGGTCTCCACGCGCAAAGCCCGAGCGATCCAGGCGAGCACCCCGGCTCGCCGCACCCCGAACGAGGGGAAGCTGCGGCCCGCCGGTTACAATCCTCCGGAACAGCGATTCCGGGGGGAACCGACCATGGTCCAGGACCAGCCAGATCGCGACGGCCAGAGAGACGCCGATCACTGCGAAGAACTTCTCAAGAAGGCCATCCGGGGCGACCGGGCGGCGTTGATCGACTTGCTTGAGGACTGCGCGCCGATGCTGCGCGGGCGGCTGGAGGGCAAGATCCCCGCCGCGCTCAAGGTCACCGTCGAAGCCGACGACGTGTTGCAGGTCACCTACATCGAGGTGGTCGGGCGCATCTCGCAATTTAAGACCGGCGGTATGGGCGGCTTCCGGGCCTGGGTGTCGCGCGTTGCCGAGAACAACCTGCTGGACGCCATCCGCGCTGCCCAGGCGGCCAAGCGGCCCGACCCGGCCAAGCGCGCCCACACGCCGCGCAACGCCGACGACTCGGCCGCCACGCTCATCGAGGTGCTGGCGGGCGACAGCAAGGCGACACCCTCGCGCTTCGTGGCGCGCGGCGAGGCGGTTATGGCGATGGAGAAGATGCTCGCGACGCTGCCGACCGACTACGCGAAGGTCATCCGCCTGTACGACCTTGCCGGACACCCGGTGGAAGAGGTTGCCAAGGAGATGGGCCGGTCGACGGGCGCGGTGTTCATGTTGCGGGCCCGCGCGCACGATCGCCTGCGGGACGCGATGGGCGACCCGGGCCAGTACTTCTCTCGCGCGGGCGGCTGATCCACAAGACCCCCCAGACTCGGACGCTGCCGCATGGACGACACGCCAAACACGGGAAGTGACCAGGGGCAGCCGACCCCCGACGACGCTGCGCCATCCAAGCGCGAATCGAGCGGCGAACGCAAGCTCATCGAGGCGGCGTTCGAGGGCGCCCAGCCCGCCAGCGGTTGGCCCGAGACGACCACCGCGTGGTTCGAGGGCGCGCCGCTGCCGCCGCACGGGGCGTTCCCCGGCTACGACATCGTGCGCGAGATCCATCGCGGCGGTCAGGGCGTGGTGTACCAGGCCGTTCAGCTCAGCACGCGGCGGCATGTGGCCATCAAGGTCATGCACTCGGGCCCGTTCATGGGCTCGTCGGGTCGCGCTCGCTTCGAGCGCGAGGTGCAGGTGCTGGGCCAGCTCGACCACCCCAACATCGTGGGCATCCACGACAGCGGTGTCACTAAGGATGGCTCGTGCTTCTACGTCATGGATTACATCAGCGGCAAGCCGCTGGATCGCCTGATGGCCGAGGGGCAGTTGCCCATACGCGAATCACTCCGGCTGTTCGCCAAGATCTGCGACGCGGTCAACGCTGCCCACCTCAAGGGCGTCATCCACCGAGACCTGAAGCCCGCGAACATCCGCATCGACAAGCACGGCGAGCCCATCGTGGTCGACTTCGGCCTGGCCAAGCTGGCCATCCCCGACCTCGACGCCGAGGGCAGCGGCAAGCTGATGAGCATGACCGGGCAGTTCATCGGCTCGCTGCCGTGGGCCAGCCCCGAGCAGGCCGAGGGCTCGCCCACCAACATCGACGTTCGCACCGACGTGTACTCGCTGGGCGTGATCCTGTACCAGTTGCTCACCAACCGCTTCCCCTACGAGGTGCTGGGCAACATGCGCGACGTGCTGGACAACATCGTGCGGGCCGAGCCCGCGCGGCCCAGCACCATCCGGCGCAAGATCAACGACGAGGTCGAGACGATCGTCCTCAAGTCACTCTCGAAGCAGCGCGAACGCCGTTACCAGAGCGCGGGCGAGCTCGGGCGAGACGTGCACCGCTTCCTGGAAGGTCAGCCCATCGAGGCCAAGCGGGATAGCGGGTGGTACGTCATCACCAAGACGCTCAAGCGATACCAGGCCCCGGTTGCGGTGGCGGCGGGGTCGCTGGTGGCGCTGGTGGTGTTCGCGATTGTGATCACGGTGCTGTACAAGGACGCGAAGGCGGCGCGCGCGGTAGCCGAGCAGAAGACGATCGCGGCGGAGGAGGCGCGGGAGGCGGAGGCGGAGCAGCGGGGCTTGGCTGAGGATCGGCTGGAAAACTCGTATCAACTCGCCGGGACGATGCTCACGGACTTTTATGACGCGATTCGCGACCTTAAGGGCGCCACTGCGGCAAAAGTGGCACTCGCCGAAAAGGCGATGGCAACGCTCAATCGCATGCAGACCGACGCCGAGCAGGATCCGCAACGGTTGTTGCTCACCGCCAGGGGGCAACTGCGCGTGGGCCGCCTATACGCGGGCCGGGGCGAGTTGCACCGCATCGGCAGGCCCGAACAAGGCCGAGCGCTGTACGACGCCGCGCTCGCGAACGCCGAGCGTCTGCTCGCCGCCGACCCCGAGTCGATCGATGCTCTCTTGCTGAAGGCGGAGTGTCTTAACGCCATTGCTCACGCATTACGGTTGCAGGGCGATCACGTGGGCTCGATCCGCCACATAGAGCAGGCGATCGACACCGCCAGCCGAACGCTATTGCAAGCTTCCGGCGATCCAGAGATCATTTCGGACATCGAGTATGCCAGGGCCGATAGCCTGCTTGAACTCGGGAATGCCCAAGTGGAATTAGGCATGGCATCCGGCGATGTTGCCACGACGGAAGCCGCGAACAAAGCGGCCATGGATGCGTTCGACCGCGCTATGCGTGCAGCTCTGTCAATGGTCGACAACAGAGTCGATGAGGATCGTGGGCAACTCAGCTTGGCCCGCGCTCTGAGCCGGAAGGCCGAATGGCACATTCGACGAGTCACGTTCCATGATACAGAAGCCGAAGCGATCGATCGTGAGGCCTTGCTCGCCGACCTGGATACCGCAGTGCAATATCTAGAGGAATCCATTCAGGTTTTCGAGGAACTTGAGGCTCGTCGGCCCGAGAGCGGCTTTTATCCGCGGGACAAACTGATCGCGATCGAGGACTGGGCAAACGCGCTGCGATTGCGAGCGGACCAACTCGACGCTGTCGCCGCAGAAGACCGAGCGGATCGCGAGCAGTTGCGTACTGAAGCAACCCTTGCACGGGAAGAATCAATCCGAATGCTCGAAGATGGTGTTGCGCTTGGACGTCGTGCGCTGAATGCGGATGAAGCCAATGTTCTGCTGTCGCGTCGATTGGCCATGCTCCTCGGGCGTTTGGGGCAAAGCTACGAATCCAGCGGCCGACTTGATGACGCCGAACGCATGTACTCGGAATCCGTCCAAAGGCGCGAGGAACTCGCACAGACCGACCCGACCAGCCAGCACTTCAACGACGCGGTGGTGGGTTGGTATCGACTTGGGATGCTTTATGAATCGCAAGCCATCGATGGGCAAGCCGAGCAGGCCGATCTTCAAGCAGCGCTTGTCGCATTCGAGAAGGCCAGACAGTTCGTGCAGATGCAACTCGACATCGGGATTCAGCCCGATAACACACACCTGCGGGCTATAGAAGACCGTATCAACACCGTACGCGATCAAATGTAAACTGCGAGGCGCGTCAATCGGTCTTGAGTCGGGCCACAGATACTGGTATCTTCCATCTGAGGAGCAGGCCGCTCGGACGGGCGGATTGGGAGAAAGACATGACGAAACTGCGTAGTACCCAGGTCGCATCGGCGGCCGCGCTGGCTCTTTTGGCCGGCCAGACGGCCTTCGGGCAGGTCATCGACTCAACCTGGATTGATGACACCTCGGGCATCTGGAGCGATGCCACTCGATGGTCGACACCCGAGTTCCCATCCGCTCGAGGACCGGACATCTATCGAGCAATCATCGACTTCGACGCGGGCGGAGCCTACTCCATCGGCCTGTCGCAAGCAATCGATCTGGACCAACTCGTGTTTACGAGCGGTGACGCCACCATTGACGGCGGTGGCACCGGAACAATCGTGGTCCGCACCGACATCGAGTTCGGCGATGCGACCGTGAGGTCGCTCGCAGAGTTGATGAGCGAGGGAACGCTACTTTTCTCGGGCGATGCACTGTGCGAGATCGACGACACGCCGGCCTGCCACGCGGGCGGCGCCGGTCGCAAGACCGGCCTCGGCGACATCGCCTTCACCGGCTCCACCGTCTTCGAGCTCATGTCGGGTTCGACGTTCACGGTCGAGAATTCGGGCGATTTCATCGGCGATGCGACGGCGCTGTTTACCAACGACGGGCTGTTCATCAAGCAGTCACCTGGGCTCACGCTGATCGATGGCGTGCGCTTCGAGAACACCGGCTCGGTCGTGATCGAGCAGGGCTCGCTGAGCATCACCAACCCGGTGCTGCCCGCTCCCAGCACGCTCGGACCGGCGACGTACGACATCGGCGACGGGGCCGTTCTCGACCTACCCAACACGTCGCTGGCGACCAACCAGGCCGACGTCATCTTCCGCGGCCCGGACTCGGCGTTCTCGCAGTTCTCGAGCGTCGATCTCAACCAGGGGCTGGTGCAGGCCGAGGGCGGGGCGGACGTGTTCTTCACGCCCACGAGCGGGTTCACGAACGAAGGGTCGCTCATCGCCGATGGCGCGGGATCGTCGATCCTGACCAGCGGCGGCATCGCCAACAACGGCGGCACGATCACCGTGGTCAACGGCGGCGTGATCTCCGCCGGCGCGGCCACGCTGAACAACAACGGCGGCACCGTGCAGGGCACGGGCGTCGTGCAGAGCTCGAACTTCGTCAACGAAGGCGTGGTCAGCCCCGGCAACTCGCCCGGCGTGCTCGTCTCGCAGAGCCCGTCGGGGCCCCACGTGTTCGAGCAACTCTCCACAGGCACGCTCGTGATGGAGATCGGCGGCCGGACCGCCGGCACCGACTACGACGTGCTGGACGTGCGCGGCATCGCGCTATTCGACGGCACGCTCGACCTGCAATTCTCACCATTCGTCGGCGAGCCGCAGATCGCGCCGGGCGACCAGTTCCAGATCATCCTGGCCGAAGGCATCGACGGCATCTTCCGCGACGTACAGATCGCCGGGCTTGGGTCGGAAGCCATCATCGACGTGCAGTTCGGCAGCGGCGGCGTCGTGGTGGTCGTGCGCGAGGTGCCCGCGCCTGGCGCTCTGGCCGTGCTCGGGTTGGGTGGCCTGATCGCGACGCGTCGGCGGCGCTAAGTCAATCGAGTTCCTTCAATGCCTGGGCCACCTCGTCGACGTGGCCGGGAACCTTCACCTTGCTCCACACGCGGGCGATTTTGCCCTGCGCGTCGATGAGGAACGTGGTGCGATCGATACCCATGTAGGTGCGGCCGTACATGCTCTTCTCGACCCACACGCCGTACTTCTGAGCGATGGCGGGGTCGGGCTTGCCTTCGGCGTTCTCGCGGTCGTCGGCCAGCAGGAGGAAGTTCAGGTCGTTCTTCCTGGCGAACTTGGCCTTGCTCTTCGTGTTCAGGATGCTGATGCCAAGCACCGCCGCGCCGAGCTTCTCGAACGCGGGCAACTGGTCGCGAAAGTCGCAGGCCTCTTGCGTGCAGCCGCTGGTGTCGTCCTTGGGATAAAAGAACAACACCAGCGGCTTGCCGGCGTAATCGCTCAGCGCGTGCGTGTTGCCGTCCTGGTCTTGCAGCTTGAACGCCGGCGCTTTGCGGCCGGCCTTGATGGGCTCGTATGTGGTGGTGGCCATGTCAAAACTCCTTGAAGATTGCAAGGAGCCTACGGGTCACACGGGGCGGGTCAGGGGCTATTCAGGAAAGCACCCAGCGGATGAGCGTCGCCGCGAGGACGACCCCCACCATCATCGCGATGCCGAAGCGGGCGGCGATGGGCAGGCCCGTGGGCGTTGGTGTGTGGGCGGAGCGGACGAGCGGGAGCCGCTCGGCGGTGGCCAGTCCCAGGGGTTCCTCGCCGCAGCGGGCCGAATCCTGGACGATGGCGATGATGAGGTTGGCGTCGAACTGGCGGAGCCCGAGGCGGCTGGCCTGGTTGAGCAGGCGGTCTCGCGATTCGGGCCGCAGGATGGCCGCCCGGCCGCCCTCGAGGCTGGCCGCGACGCGGCAGGCGAGCACCCACCGTGCGTCCACCGCGTCGATGGCGGCTGCCTGTCGGTTGGCCCGGGCAACCTCCAGTTCTCGGGCGGCCCGGCGGGCGGCCTCGCTCGGTCGCTCGACGGCGGGCGCGGCGCTGGCCAGCGTGGCGACGGCCCTGGCGGCGTTGCGTTGCGGCAACGCCGTTGCCCCGGCACCACGCGGGTTGCCGACGAGACGCAACGAATGGCTTGTTCCGGCCGAATCCATCATCGTGTGGACGGAGTTGCACATCTCGTGCCGATCCCCCGCCAGCCGGCCGATACACTGGCCGGCATGAGTGAGGGAGACACCCAACCGAAGCAGCCCGCCCAGCCTGAACCCGATGCGGGCGCCAGGCTGGAGGACATCCGGGTTTCCCTGAGCAAAGACCAGGTACTGGAGAAGCTCGGCAAGGCCGCCCGGCGCGGGAAGCTGCCCGAGTTCGCCAGCGGTGGGCCCGAGAACGCCCTGTTCAAGGCCAGCGCGCTGGGCCATCCCTTCGACCGCGACCTGCTGGCGTGGGGCGAGGCGGAGGGCGACGGCCTGCGGCTTCGTTTCGGGCTGCACTGGCGGAAGAAGGCCCCGATCATCTATCTGGCGGCCATGATCCTGACGGTCGAGCCTGGGAGGTACTTTCTGGAACTCATGATCCCGGGATCATGGGGCTGGGGATCGATCATGTGGTGGTACTACCCGCTGACGATCCTGCCGATCCCGTTTATGTGGTTGAGTTTTGTTCGGAATTCAAAAAAATCGACGCTGGAGACGGCTCGCGAAAGCCACGAGGCCATCCGGACGATCCTGAGCGATGGGGCGGCGGATTAGCATTGCTCCCCCGGAGGTTGCCCCTGACCACGGGAAAGGCCGGGGGGCGACTTCCGATAGACTCTCTGAACGCAGGTGCGTGGCCCGGCCACGCTTCAACAAGCATGGCAAGGCGGGCCCAAGGAAGGCCAGGAGGATTCTGATGTTCACGACCGCTCGTTCGTTTGAGGGCCTGGCTGGCCGGCTCGCGTGTGTCGTCTCGGCCTGTGGGCTGGCGATCTCGGCCCCGGCGCTGGCGGCCCCCGACGCGCTCGACTACGTGCCCAACGACGTCGCGGGCGTCGTGGCGATCAACAACCTTGGCAACGCGATGGGCGATCTGAGGGCGTTCATGGCGGCCAGCGGCATCCCCGTCATGGGCGGCGAGATGCAGGCCATGCTCGACGAGGCCAACGGCGTGGCGGTCGACGGCGGCGGTTCGGCCGCGTTCTTCTTCACGGGCGACGGCGCCGAGAGCATCATGCTGCTGCCGGTGAGCAACTACAAGGAGTTCGTGACCGCGCGCGGCGGTGTTGGCGCGGGCGTGGAAGAGATCGAATTCGGCGGGCAGGACGTGTTCGTCAGGATGGCTGGCGACAACTTCGCAGCGCTGAGCAACATGAGCGAGCCGCTCGATGATTGGGAGCCCACCAAGGGCCATAAGGCCGGGCACGTCGAGTCGATGGGCGCCCGCTCGCTTGGCGCGGCCGAGTCGGCCGACGTCTTCATCATGGGCTCGATCGCGTCGATGGCGGCAGACTGGCGCGAGAGCTACGAGGGCATGAAGGGCATGGCGATGTTCATGGCCGGTCCCGAGGCCGCCCAGGGCATCGCGTCGTTCGATCCGCTGGTGAGCGCCTTCCTGACCGACGCGCAGACGGGCGTGGTTTCGCTCGACTTCGAGGACGACGGCGTGACGGCCCGCCTGCTGAGCAGCTTCAAGGAGGGCTCGCTGCTCGCCGGCCTGTTCAGCGGCAAGTCCGACACGAGCGGGCTGCTCGAGCGGCTGCCGCAGATGCCCTTCGCCTTCGCGATCGCGTACGACACGTCGTCGCCGGCCACGCGGAGCATCATGGGCATGCTGCAGAGCGGCATGGGCGACCAGCCGCCCGCGCAGGCCAAGGCCATGATGGACGTGATGAACAACTCGACCGGTGGCGCGATGGTGCTCGGGGCCCCCTCGATGCAGGAGATCACCATTGGCGCTGGCGCGTTCGTCCGCAGCGCGGCGTATTACCGCTCCGACACGCCCGAGAAGCTCAAGACCGCGATGGCCGACGGCCTGCGTGCGGCCGACGGGCAGAAGGTCGAGCAGGACGGCATGACCATCTCGACCACCACCAGCTACCGCCCCGAGGCGCGCACCATCGAGGGTGTGACGGTCGACGAGTGGGGCGTTGCGACCAACATCGAGGGCGATGCCGATGAGCAGGCCCAGCAAGCCCAGATGGCCATGAGCAGCATCTTCGGCAGCAACGGTCTGGGCGGCTATGTTGCTCCGAGCAAGCAGGGCGTGGTCATGACCATGTCGCGCAACAGCCAGATGCTGACCCAGACGCTCAACGCGGCCAACAACGGCGGCGGCCTGGGCGCGAACGAGGCCATCGCCGCGATCTCCAACAAGCTGCCAGGCAATCGCGCCCTGGAGGTCTACGTCGGCTTCGATCAACTGCTGGGCATCGGGTCGGCGTTCCTCGGCGAGATCCCGCCCATGCCGCCCATCGGCATCGTGGCGGCCAGCGGAGACAGCACCGCCGAGATCGCGCTGCACATCTCGCCCGCGGTGATCTCCAAGGGCATGGAACTCGGCATGCAGTTCGGCCCAATGATGGGCGGCGGCGGCCCGGGTATGGAGTTCGAGGACGAGGACGACAGCGGGCCGGCGTTCTGATCGATTCGACCAGCCAGCACAAGACCTGGGCGCTCGCCCACGGACGCGCGGTCGCCCTGGAGCGGCCGCGCGTCGTTGCCATTCTCAATGCAACGCCCGACAGCTTCTACGACGGCGGCCAGTTGTCGAGCATTGGAACCGCTTTGGCGCGCGCATCGCAGGCTGTGCGCGATGGGGCGGCGATGCTCGATATCGGTGGCGAGAGCACACGGCCCGGCGCCAAGCGAGTCTCGGCAGAAGAGCAGATCTCGCGGGTGCTGCCGATCATCGAGGCCATCCGTGGGTGCGATGATGCGGCCATCTCGGGCATTCCGATCAGTGTGGACACGACGCTTGCCGAAGTCGCGCTGGCGGCGATCAACGCTGGCGCGGATGCGATTAACGACGTTTCGGGCGGCACGGAAGATGCCGAGTTGCTCGATGTCGTTGCTCGCGAAGGCGCTGGGCTGGTGCTGATGCACCGGGGCGTAGCACCGCCGAAGGACAAGTACGCCGACGAATACGAGCGTGAGCCTGAGTTCGAGGGGGGCGTGGTGGCCGCCGTGCGCGCGGCGTTGGCCACGCATGCCGAGCGTGCGATCGCCAAGGGCGTGACACGTGAGCACATTGTCATCGACCCGGGCCTGGGCTTCGGCAAGAGCGTGGGCCAGAACATGGAGCTGCTGAGGCACGTCGGCGAACTCACGAAGCTCGGTTTCCCGGTGTACATCGGGGCCAGCCGCAAGCGGTTCGTGGGGCGGGTGTCGATTGGCGAGTCGAGCGAGCCGGCGGATCGGCTGGCAGGGTCGATCGCGGCCACCGTGCTGGGGGCCGTGGGCGGGGCGATGCTGCACCGCGTGCACGACGTGGCCGAGCACGTTCGTGTGTTATCGCTCGTGACCGCTTGGAATGACGGCGGGGGCTCGGTGGTTAAGTAGAAGCACCCCGGTGGTGCCCCGGGCCCAGTGGAAGGGACCGGGCGGCTCGCTAGGATCGGTTGTCCGATCTCGGCCGGATTCGGGACGGACGGGCCGACGATGGCCCGCGAAACGCAAGGAGCGGCACATGTCCAACGAGCATGTTCAGGAGTTTACCGACGCTAACTTCGAGGCCGAGGTGCTCAAGAGCGACCAACCCGTTCTCGTGGACTTCTGGGCCGAGTGGTGCATGCCCTGCCGCATGCTGGCCCCGACGGTGGACCAGATCGCCGAGGAATTCGCCGGCAAGGCCAAGGTGGGCAAGCTCGACACGGATAACAACCGCGAAGTGGCCGTGAAGTACGGGATCCACGCCATCCCCACGATCATCCTGTTCAAGGATGGCGAGCCCGTCGAGAAGTTCATCGGGCTGAAGAATCGCGATGAGCTCGCGGCGGCCATCAACGGCGCCGTCGGCGCGGCCTGACCACACCACCACGCACGCGATACAGTCCCTGGTGACCACACCCAACCCCCAGACCGGCAAGACCAACGGCGCCCGCCTGCGATGCGGGGCCGTGGGTGTTGGCCGAATGGGCCGCCACCACGCGCGCGTGTACGGGCAACTCGCCGACACCGAACTGGTCGGCGTCGTCGACGCCAACCTCGACCGCGCGGGTGAGATGGCCGAGCAGTTCGGCGGCCGCGCATTCGCAACACTCGATGATCTGCTGGAAGCGGGCGTCGACGCGGTGTCGATCGCGGCCCCCACTTCCGCCCATCGCGACCTGGCCGAGCGATGCATCAACGCGGGCGTGCACTGCCTGATCGAGAAGCCGCTCGCGGGCACGTCGGCCGATGCCGAGGCCATCCGCGATTTGGCCGAGCAGCGCGGCGTGGTGCTCATGGTCGGTCACATCGAGCGGTTCAACCCCATCATGCGGGCGATGCAGCGGGCGACGGCGGCCGACGAGTCGATCACCCCGCGGTTCATCGAGGTGCACCGCGTGAGCCCGATGACCTTCCGCAGCGTCGACATCGGCGTGGTCATGGACATGATGATCCACGACCTGGACGTGGTGCTCATGCTCATGGGCGGCACCGAGCCCGATGAGATCCAGGCCGCGGGCGTGGCGGTGGTGACCGAGCACGAGGACATCTGCAACGCCCGCCTGACGTGGCACAAGCCAAGCGGGGCGTGCGTAGCAAACATCACCGCCAGCCGCTTGGCGCTCAAGACCGAGCGCGTGACCCGAATCACGGGCGAGAAGGCCTACATCAAGCTCGACTACGGCGCCAAGACGGGCGTCATCATCCGCCGCACGGCCAATGAACTGCAAATGCGTGAGATCCGCTCGCAGCTCCGCGGGGGCGTCGACCTGACGGACCTGAAGTGGGACGAGTTGGTCAACGTCGAGCAGCTCGAGATCGATGACGGCGAGCCCATCGTGATGGAGATCCGGGCATTCCTGGACGCCATCCACACGGGCAGCCCGCCGCCCATCGACGCCAAGGCCGGCTTCGCCAACGTGCGGACGGCCCAACGCATCGTGGAGGCCATCCGCGACACGATGGGCGACAACATGGCCTCGGCCAACCCCACCATCGACCTCGACGTCGAGGTCTCGACCCAGCCGGGCCAGGATGCGCCCGTCGGCCGGCCCGCGGGGCGATAGGACCACAGGCCACTGGGCCACGTTTCCAGACGCACGGACGCCACCCACCGCTAGACTTTCCCTCGCCGGCAGCGACGTGTGCCGGCGTTCCGAGCATCGTTCCCAAAACTGGAGTTCCAGTTTCTCACCTTCACCCGTCCGGAATCCACCGCCATGGCCGAAGAGCACACCAGCACCCCGACGACCGACACGACGCCCGCAGCCGACGGCATGCCGCAGGCCCAGCCACTGAGCGACGAGCTGTCCAAGCAGATCGACGCGGCGATGGACGCCTCGACGCCCGCCGACCAGCCCGGTGCCGGGAAGGGCAAGCCGGGCGGCATCCGCGGGCCACGCGTCGTCGGTGGTCAATCCTCGATGCGCTCGGGCAAGGTGGTCAACGTCACCGAGAGCGACATCTTCCTGGAGTTCGGCCCCAAAGAGCTGGGCATCGTCTCGCGCGACCAGTGGCGCGAGGGCGAGAACATGCCCGAGGCCGGCCAGGAACTCGAGGTGCTCGTCGAACGCTTCGACAAGGACGAGTCGATCTTCGTCTGTGCCCGGCCCGGCGCCATCCGCAAGGCCATCTGGGACACGCTGCAAACCGGCCAGGTGGTTGAGGCCACCTGCGTGGGCACGAACAAGGGCGGCCTGGAGATGGAACTGGCCGGCGGCCACCGCGCCTTTCTGCCCGCCAGCCAGGTGGCCATCGAGCGCGTGAACGACCTGGACAAGTTCATCGGCCAGAAGCTCGAGTGCGAGGTTCAGCGCGTCGAGCGGCGCGGGCAGGGCAACGTCGTGCTCAGCCGCCGGGTTATCCTCGAAAAGGAACGCGCCAAGGAAGCCGAGAAGCTCAAGGACACGCTGGCCGTCGGCCAGGTGGTCGAGGGCACCGTGCAGCGCATCGCGCCGTTCGGGGCGTTCGTCGACATCGGCGGCATCGACGGGCTCATCCACGTTTCGGACCTCTCGCACGAGCGCATCGGCCAGGGCGAGGCAGCCGTTCGTAAGATGCTCAGCGAGGGCCAGCAGGTCCGCGTCGAGATCCTGAAGCTCGACTGGGAGAACCAGCGCATCGGTCTGGGCATGAAGCAGCTCCAGGCCGACCCCTACGCCGAGAAGATGGGCGCGATCGAAGAGGGCGCCGAGCTGTCGGGCCGCGTCACGAAGATCATGGACTTCGGCGCGTTCGTCGAGCTGGCCCCGGGCGTCGAGGGTCTGATCCACATTTCCGAGCTCGACCACCGACGCGTGAAGGTAGTGAGCGACGCCGTCAAGCCCGACGAGGTGGTGAAGGTGAAGGTGCTGAGCGTCGACCCCGGCTCGCGCCGCATCGGCCTGAGCATGAAGGCCCTCAAGGCCGCCCCGGCCGGCTCGAAGGACAAGGGCGAGCGTGGCCCCAGCGCCGAAGAGATCCTGAAGGAAACACCCCAGCTCCGCCGGCTCCGCGAGAAATTCGGCAGCGGCGGGTTCAAGGGCGGGCTGGGTTAAGCCGGTCTTCCTCGATGAGAGAGCCAACATTCGCCCCCGTCGAGCCGGCCTCGGCGGGGGCGTCTCGCTTTCTTAGCGCCTGGCGAGGACGCTGGCGGTGGGCGTGTAGCCGCGGCAGATGGCGATCTGGTACCGCTTCTTGCCAAGGTTCGACAGGCGTTCGTCCTGCACGATCTCGACCGATCCGAAGACATGGTCCAGCTTGGCGTGCAGGTCGGTGTTTCGTGCGTCGGCGACGACGACGCAGTCGTACCCCAGCCAGTCGCTCGGCTCGCTCCAGTAGCGGTAGCCCAGGCCCGGGCCCTCGACGAGCCATTGGCTGTTGGTGAGTTGTGCCGACTCGGCGTGGGTTTCCATCGGTCCGCGATAGAACGCCAGCACGCTGGCCAGTCGGTACTTGTCCATCCCGACGATCATGGGATCGCGGCCGCTCTCGTGCTCGAGCACCTCCTCGTACTCCTCGACGATGCCGGCCAGTTCCTGCCACGGGCCGAACGCCGACACGGGGCTGTGATTGGCCTCGGTCAACAGCAGGAAGAGCATGACGCCGATGACCGAGGCGGCGCTCGCGCCGGCGGTCCACGAGAGCTGGCGCGACCAGGCCAGCCGCCGCGCGGTGGTCTTCGCCAGGCGCACCCGCGCCAGGAACAGGTACGACGCCGCGGGAAGCAGCACGAGCAGGGCCGGCAGCGTCCAGTTCAGGTGGATGTCGTGGCGGACGGACTTGAGGGCCATCACCCCAAGCAGCGGCAAGGAGAACGCCGCGGTGATGACCCATCTGGGCTGGAGGAACCGGCGCCGGCGCGCCAATCGCGGGATGTCGGCAAGCAGCCGCCAGAGCAGCACGGGCGTGAGCGCCAGGACCTGGATGCCCACGAATGCGGCGATGGTGCCCAGGCTCACCGGCTCGTTGCCGAAGCGGTCGAGGAACTGGAACCGGAAGCTGGCCCAGTCGTGCGTCGCGTTCCAATAGATCACGGGCGAGAAGATCGCCGCGGCCAGCAGCACGCCCAAGTAGGGGTGCACGGTGCGCAGGTGGCGTCGCCACGGCGCGTGTACGACCACCGCGCCCACGGCGCCAGCCGCCAGGAAGACGCCGGTGTACTTGCTCAGCAACGCGCCGCCCAAGGCCGCGCCGGCCAGGTACCAGCCGATCGCACGGTTCTCGCGCAGGGCCATGGTGACGCCAACCAGGCAGAGCATCCAGAAGAACAGCAGCGGCGCGTCCATGGTGGCGATGAAGCCCGTGGCGTAATATAACGGCAGCACCAGCAGCAGCACGGCCGCCGCCAATCCCGCGCCGCGCCCGAACCACGCCGACCCGAAGCGATACATCAGCACCGCCGCGGCGAGCATGAGCGCCTGGCCCACGAAGCGCACGCCAAGCTCTGTGTGGCCGAAGAGCAACGTGCCCAGGGCGATGACCCACGAGACCATGGGCGGGTGGTCGAAGTAGCTCAGGCTGGGCTGCTGGGCGTACATCCAGTAATACGCCTCCTCGGGGGCCAGGGACATCTGGGCCAAGGCCACGAAACGTACGAGCAACGCGAGCACGACCAGGACGAGCACGCGGCGCTGCGTGCGCGTACGGATCGTCGGGATCGCCGCAGGCAACCGACGCCATCCCGGCGGGCGCAGGCCGGCGTGCTCGTCGCGCAGCAGCGGCACGTTCAGCGCGGCCTCGGCCATGACGCGGCCGCTCATCTTCGATTGCCCCTGGGCGCGGTCGGGGAAGTGGATGGGCACCTCGGCGATGCGCAGGCCCAGGCAGTGTGCCATGTAGGCCATCTCGACCTGGAAGCCGTAGCCGCCCTGCGTCAGGCGCTTCCACGGGTCGATGGCCTCGAGCGTCTCGCGCTTCCACACACGGAAGCCGCCCGTCGCGTCGTGCACGGGCAGGCCCAGCGACCAGCGGACGTACAACCCATTTGCCACGCGGCTGAGCGCCCGGCGGGCCCGGCTCCAGGTCTCGCCCAGCGTGCCGCCGGTGCAGAATCGCGAGCCGATGACCAGGTCGGCATTCTCCGCGGCGGCCAGGAGCGCGGGCACGTCCTCGGGCCGATGCGAAAAATCGCAGTCCATCTGAAGCACAAGGTCGGCGCCGTCGTCGAGGGCCTTGCGAAAGCCCGCCAGGTACGCCGCGCCCAGGCCCTCCTTCTTTGATCGGTGCAGCACGCTCACCGCGCCGGGGTGTCGCGAGGCCAATTCGTCGGCGATCCCCCCGGTGCCGTCGGGGCTGTTATCGTCCACGACAACGATGCGGACGGCGTGCTCGATCGGCAAGGCCAGCAGGGACTCGACCATGCGCTCCAGGTTGGGCGCCTCGTTGTACGTCGGAAGCACGATCGTGAGGTTGGTCATGGGCCGTGTCTCGCGTGCTCGCCCGGTGTGGTGGCGGGCGGCGGCTCGATCCCCGCTGGGAGAGCCGGTGTTCGTATCCGGGGTGTGTGGATGCAACACCCGATCGGAATTATTCCCCCGCGGCGCACACGAACGACCGGGGCAAACAGATTCGCACCTGCAAATCTCGCAGCGGGAACACCGCGGATGTTATGAGTGAGTGCTTGCTAGCCCCGTCGACCCAAACCCGCCCACGCCCCGCACCGTCTCGTCGAGGTCGTCGACCACCACAACCTCGCACATCGCCACGGCGGCGATGACGAGTTGGGCGATTCGGTCGCCGTGGTAAATTGTCTGGGGTTCCTTCGAGAGGTTTATCAACGCCACGCGGAGCTCGCCGCGGTAGTCGGCGTCGATGGTGCCGGGCGCGTTGGGCACGGTGAGGCCGCGCTTGGTGGCCAGGCCCGAGCGTGGCCGCACCTGGCCCTCGTAGCCGTTGGGGATGGCGATCGCCAGGCCGGTCGGCACGATGGCGATCTGGCCGGGATCGAGCGTGAGCGATGGCTCTTCGCTCGGCAGGCACGCGGCAAGATCGAGCCCGGCGGCCTGCTCGCTGCCGCGGCTGGGCACGATCGCGCGATCGTCGAGGATGCGGAATCGGACGGGGGGCGGGCTCACCGTGCGTTGGCCCAGTGCTTCGTGTGGCTCTTGACCTCGGCCAGGGGCGCGAGGCGGGCGAGTTGGCGGTCGGCCGAGGCGATGACGCGCTCGGCGGCCTGGGCGGCGCGCTCGAGGCTGGTCGTGCCCGCCACGCGGCGGTAGGTGTCGCCCGCGGCGGGACTGCCCGGCTGCTGGGCCAGGCGGTCGGCGCTGGCCTGCTGGGCCCGGCGGACCTCGTCGAGCGCCGCGGCGGCACGGGCCCGGGTCGCGCGCAGCTCGGCCACGAGCGTGGGCAGGTCGGTCGTCGGTGATGCGGTCGTGGTCGCGATGGCCATGGTGTCTGCATTTGGCGGGCGCGGCTCCAGAGAAGCGGAGCGGGGCCGGCCGGGGTGAATGGAAGTTTAGCCGTCTCTTGTTGGTGCGGGCGAACTTGCGGTTGCGGGGGGCTGGGGTTTCCCTTGAATCCCCAAGGTCGGCACCCACCGCCTCAACTCGGCCAGGACGGCCCCGCGATCGGACGAGGCGGCCATCTCCGCCAGGGCCCGGGCCGCTTCCACCCCGTCGGGGCCATCATCGGCCCCGCTCAATCGCAGCACGCCGGGGCAGGCGGTCTCGACCAGTTCCTCGGCGGCGTGGACGAGGGCCTCGTGCAGCTTCTCGCCGGGGCGGACGCCGGTTTCCAGGATGACCTGTTCCCCTGCCCCACCGCCGTCGTTCCACACGGGCGTCAGGCCGTGGGCCCGGGTGAACCGCTCGGCCAGGGTGGCGATCTCGACGGGCTCGCCCATGTCCAGGACGAACACGCCGGGCTCGTCCTCGGGCTCGATCGCTCCGGCGTGGGCCACCAGCAACGCCGCCTCGCCGATGGTCATGAAGTACCGCGTCATGCGGCGGTCCGTAATCGTGATGGGCTGGCCCTCGGCGACCTGGGCGCTCCAGATGCGCAGGACGCTGGCGGCCGAACCCAGGACGTTGCCGAAGCGGACGATCGCCACGCGCGTGGGCTTGCCCCCTTCCCTCGCCTTGCGATCCGCCGCGATGCCGTACGCCTCGGCCAATCGCTTGGTTGCGCCCATGACGCTCTTCGGCGCTACGGCCTTATCCGTCGACACCAGCACGACCCGGTGCGCGCCGCACTCGACGGCGGCGTCGACGAGCGACGCGGTTCCAAGGAGATTGTTGCTGATCGCCTGGGCGGGGTGGTCTTCCATCAGCGGCACGTGCTTGTGCGCGGCGGTGTGGAAGACGACCTGGGGCCGCTCGATGTGTAATAAGCGGCGTGTCCCCTCGCGGTCGGCCACGTCATGGAGCAACGCACGCCGCGTCATGCCCGGGTGGGCCCACGCCAGGCGCCGATCGATCTCGAACAGCGCGTTCTCGGCACGTTCCATCAGGATCAAACTGGACGGCGCGAAGCGGGCGCACAGGCGGGCCAGCTCGCTGCCGATGGACCCGCCCGCGCCCGTCACCAGCACGCGCCTTCCCTGGATGAGCTCGCGCAGCGGCGCCTCGTCGGTCTCGCGCATCGGCCGGCCGATCAGGGCTTGCAGGTCGATGACCGGCGCCGTCGCCATCGTCGCCCCCCCACCGCCGGCGTTGCCGGATTTATTCTCCGGCGGGCCGCCAAGCCCAACGAGCACCGGCGGCTGCCTCTTCAAGAGATCAACCACGGGCGGCAGGAAACGCTCTTCCAGCCCGGCCTCCTGGATCGCCGCGCGCACCCGCGCGATGCCGGCGTGGTCGTCCAAGGGCAGGCTCACGATCGCGACGCGCACGCCCAGGCGCTCGCGGACGTCCTCGAGTGCCTCCAGCGACCCGAGCGTCGGCACGCCGATCAACCCCGTGTGCCCCTTCTCGCCGATCCCGGTCAGCACCAATCCCGCCACGATCGGCCCGCCCTCGGGCAGCAGCCGCGCCGCGAGCGCCGCAGTCGTCGCGTCGCCGATGACGACACAGGGCACGCCCGCCAGGGGCAGCAGGCCGCGGCGTTGGGCCCTGGGCGTGTCACTCTGGGCAAGCTGGCTCATGGTCCGTCTATCGGCCGGATGCGACGAGATTCGGCACACTCACGCCGCGCGCCCGCCCGCGTCCGCTCCGAGCACGCACCCGGACCCGAAGCTCACGGTCCGGAGCGCCGCACTGCCGCGGCGCGTGCTGGTCAGGGCGACCACGCGGTAGGTCACCATCGTCGTGCCCTTGGGAATCGTCTCGTCGCGGAAGCGACGCTCCATCGCGGTGCACAGGAACTCGAATCGGCCACCGTGGCCATCGCTCCGGTGCACCTCGTACACCACCCCGCGCAGGCGCCGGCCGCCCTCGACCCTGTTGTCGCACTTGAAGGCCACGTCGAGCGAGCCGTCCTGCAAGAGCTTGAACTCGAAGCGATACGGCCTTCCCGGCTCGGGCAGGGGCGACGCGTCGCGGCGCGCGGGCAGCCGCGCGGCGGACAGGACCTTCTGCGGGCTGGGCTGCGTGGGCGCGAACGCGCGGACCCGGCCGACGGCGCTCGACGCGTTCGTGCGCAGCGTGCTCGTCAGGTTGTTGGACCGTGCCAGGGCCGCGTCGGCCGCCTGCTGCAACTGCTCGTAGGCCCGCCTGGCGGCCAACGCCTCCTCGGTCTGGGCTTCGAGGCCCGCGACGGTGGCCTCGTCCAGGCCGATCGCGGCCGGATCGGCCGCCCACGCGGTGAGGTGGGTCTTGCACCAGGGGACAACGCCGGCCAGTCGTTCGGGGATCGTGCTCATGCCGGTTGTTTCGGCGGTCCGCACGGGCCACTGAAGCCACAATCGGAAAAGTCGGCAAAAAAGGCCGCCTGATCGGGTTCCACTCGGGTTTTCTGCCCCCAGAACGCCGCCACGGCCGCCCAGGCCGCCAATATGGATGACCAAAATGCCAGTTTGGTCATCCAAACTGCTCCGCAGGGGGTCCAAGACGCTCCGCGGGGGGTCCAGGACGCTCCGCAGGGGGGCCAGGACGCTCCGCGAGGGGGCCGTGCTGATGGTCGGGGTGGCCGTGATGGCGATCCGGAGCGCCGGCCCGCTGGGTTGGATGGCCACGCTGGCGGGTTGGGGGGCCGCGGTGGCGGCGTGGCCCACCGCAACCCGGGAACGGAGGGTCCGTATACCCCCCGGGTCGGATTCCAAAGACCACGCCTGGGGAGGAACACATGTCCACACCACGATCGCGCGCGCTCGCGGTGGCTTCCAGCGTCCTGCTGGGGACCTTCGCCGCGGTTACCAACGCCCAGTGCCCGCCCGTCCGAGTCGTCTCGCCCGAGGGGGCAGACGCGTACCGGTTTGGCACGGCGGTCGCGTCGAACGCGTCCGAGGGTGGCAACCAGTGGGTCATCGTCGAGAATGGTCGCGTCTGGGCGTACGACCTTATGGACGGGCAACTGTTCCTCCGTCAGGAACTGCGGATGCCGCATCCGTTCGCGTCCGAATTCTTCGGCGGGACCGTTGCGATCGAGGGCGATCGGCTCGTCGTCGGCGCGTGGAGCGTCCAGTGGCCCGACCGCCCGGACGTTGTCGGCGGCGCGTTCGCCTACGACCTGGTCGATGGGCGGTGGGTGCACAGCGGCGACCTCAAGCCACCAACCGATCTCAGTGGTGCCGGCACGGGGGCGGCCGTCACCATCGATGGCGGTACCGTTTTGGCCCGGGGTGGTCCGGATCGCTCGGTCATCATCTACGAGCCTCGCAACGGCGGATGGGACGCGCGCCAGACCATCCTGCCTCCAAGCGGCGTGACGGCCGACGCGGACTTTGGATACCCGATCGCCGCCAGCCATGGCTGGCTGTTCGTCGCGGCCAACCGGGACTCATCGGTAGCGAGCCTCGGCGGCTCGGTGTTCGCCTACCACAGGGACACCGAGGGCGTGTACCAACTCGTGCAGAAGATCGACGGCCCGGCGTCCGCGAGCTTCCCGGTGGGCCAGTTCGGCTGGGACCTCGATTTCGACGGGCGAACGCTGGCGATCGGCGCGCAGTCGTCCTTCCCAGCGTTCGATGACCAGGGCGTGACGTTCGTCTTCGAGTTGGAAGACGGAACCTGGACCCCACGACAAGCCCTAACCCACCGGGGCGCACAAGCCCGCGACGCCTTTGGCCCGGAGGTCGCCGTTGAGGGCGACCGGATGCTCGTCGTTGCCTGGAGGGAGCGCACGTCGCGTTCGGACTCGATGGTCTACGCGTTCGAGCGAGGTGCCGACGGCCTCTGGCGTCAGGGCGCCCGGCTCTTGCCGACCCCCACCCTGCACGCCGTCTTCTATGGTGCCGACATCACCCTCCACGGCGACTACGGGCTCATCACCGCGCACCGCGAGTGCGAGCCGGGCAGCAGCGACCAGACCGGCGCCGCCTACCTCTTCGACCTGTCCTGCTACGAGTGCCCCGACCTCGACGCCGACGACCGGCTGACCGTCTTCGACTACCTCGAGTTCATGCGCGCCTTCGACGCGGGCGAGCCAATCGCCGACATGGACAACGACGGCGAACTGACCATCGCCGACTTCCTGGCCTTCCAGGACGCGTTCGCGGTGGGGTGCCCGTAGAGGGGAGGGGTCGCTTACCCCGGAGCCTCGTCCGATGACGGCCCATAAATCGCCGGCACCGGCACGCCCAGCTGGCGGAAGTACACGCTCAGGATGGCCCGGTGGTGGATGGTGTGGCTGACCACCCAGGTGCGGTAGGCCGCCACGCGGGGCATCTCGAAGAGCACCTGGCCGTTGTCGCGGAACTGCCAGGTCTCGCTGAGCGACTCGTCCTTGAGGTTGGCGATGGCCTTGGTCGCCGCCTGCACGTGCTCGTCGAAGCGGGCGAGTAAGTTGTTAAGGTTCTTGAAGACCTCGGTCGAGTAGGCGTTCTGGCCGCCGGGGTTCATGTCGAAGAAGGGCTCGGTCAGGATGTTGGGGGCCCAGCCGGGGATCTCGGCGATGTGGCTGCCGTTCCAGGCCAGTGTGTGGCTGCGCTCGTCCATCGTCCAGTCGAGCTTGTCCTCGGGGATGCGCTCGAGCAGCCTGCGGGTGGTGGCCATCTCGCGCTCGAACTCGGGCAGGGCGAACCGGGCGTAGGTGCCAGGCTGGTCGGGCATGCGGGGGGCTCCAAGGTGGAGGTGGTTCGGGGGAAGTGGTTCGGCCAAGGCTAGCCGGGGCCCGGCGGCGGGTAACGAAGCGACAGCCCGGGGGTGTACGCGGGCACGGAGAGACAACGTGGGCGCCCCCGACAGCTCATCGCGGCGGGCGCCCGACAAAACAGGAGGAGTGGCATGAGACACCACACATTGGTGGCCCTGGTGGCCGCCGGCGGCCTTTGCGCGGCCGCGATGGGGCAGAGCTTCTACCCCATGGGAACCTTCCCGGGATCCGAGGGATACGCCAGCGAGGCCTTCGGCGTGTCGGCCGACGGCACGTTCGTGGCCGGCCGCGCGGGCTCGAGCGGCCCGGCCGAGGCCGTCCGCTGGACCGCCGACGGCGGGCTGGTGGGCTTGGGCGTGCTGCCGGCCACCCGGCCGGGGAGCATCGCCTACGGCATCTCGGGCGACGGCGCGGTGCTGGTGGGTAACGTGAACGTGGGCACCTCGGGCCGCGGCTTCCGGTGGACGCAGACCCGCGGCTACCAGACGCTGGCCGGACGCGACGCGTCGGAGGCCACCTCGGCCTGGGCCGTCTCCAACGACGCCCAATGGACCATCGGCGCCGTGGGCGACCGCAGCACCCGCCAGGCGGCGCGCTGGTCGGCCGATGGCACCCTGGAGGTCCTTTCCGAGGTGCCCGCGGGCAACGAGTCCTACGCCTTTGGCGTCAGCGGCGACGGCTCCCGCGTGGTGGGGGCGGGCCGCTTCGAGATCGCGCCCGGCCAGCTCTTCCCCACCCTGGAGGCCTACCGCTGGACCCAGGGCGGCGACGGGCCACCCACGCTCGACAGGCTGGGCTGGCTGGCCACGCCCACCTCGGGCCGGATCTTCGAGAGCCAGGCCCTGGACACCAGCGCCGATGGCCGCGTGGTGACGGGCTATTCCACCAGCGAGTTGAGCACCTGGGAGGCCTTCCGCTGGGACGAAGACAACGGCATGGTGGGCCTGGGCCTGCTGGACGGCGGCAACGACTCACGCGCCAAGGCCATCTCGGCCGACGGGAGCGCCATCGTCGGCATCGCCAGCGATCGCTTCGGCGATAACCAGGCATTCCTCTGGACCCAGGCCGACGGCATGCGAACCGTCGAGGATGTCCTCCTCGAGGACTTCGGCGTGATGCTGCCCGATGGCTGGAGGCTGCTCTCTGCCGAGGACATCTCGGCCGATGGCCGGACCATCGTGGGCTACGCCGAGAACGCCGACGGCGTGTTCGAGGGCTTCGTCGCGACGGTGCCGGCGCCAGCAACGATGCTCCCGCTGGGCACGCTGTTGATTGCCGCAAGCCGCAGGCGCCGAGACGGATGATCTGACAGAGCAGCGGGTGCGATGTCGGGGCGTTGGAACGAAGACGCCGTCGGATCACTCCGCATTGCGTTGTATGACGACGGCCGTCAGGTCGTCGGGCTGGGGCGTGCCGCCGCCGAAGGCGCGGACGGTCGTGTGCAGCCTGTCGATAAACTCAGCGGGCGGCATCGCGCCGTGCTCGGTGACGAAGGCCCGCAGCCGCTCGACGCCGAACTGCTCGCCGGCCTCGTTGGCCCACTCGAAGAAGCCATCGGTGGTGAGCACGAGCGTGTCGCCGGGCTCGAAGCGGACCTGGCGGGCCTCGTCGAAGGGCATGCCCGCGGCGATGCCCAAGGGCATGGCGTCGCCGCCCCACTCCTCGACCGACCCATCGGTGCGGCGGAAGTACATGGGGCCCTGGCCGGCCGAGAGCAGCGTGAGCTCGTTCGCTTCGGCGTCGAGCACGCCCACGGCGGCGGTGACGAAGCGGCCGGTGGGGATGTCGTGCTGCAAGAGGTCGTTGACGCGTGAGAGGGCCGAGCCCAGGGCCATCTTGGGGCCCATCGCCGCCGCCCGCATGTACGCCCGGCACACTGCGACGATGAGGGCCGGGCCGATGCCGTGGCCCGTCACGTCGGCCAGCACGATGAGCGTGCGGCCGTTTGGCATGTCCATCCAGTCGTAGAAATCGCCGCCGGTCTGGTCGGCGGGCTGGCTCCAGCCCTCGACGGTGAAGCCGGGCGTCCGCGGCGGCTGGTCGGGCAGCAGGCCCTGCTGGATCTCACGGGCGATGTCCAGGTCGCGCTCGACCTTCTCGAGCTGCATGCGCGCGGCCAGGCCCTCGCGCATCTCTCGCAAGGCATGAGCCAGGCGGCGATACTCGCGCACGTCCGTTCGGATCGGCTCGCCCGCTTCCAGGTCGCCCTTGCGGATGCGTTCGGTCTCGGCGACGAGCTCCTCGACCGGCCGGCTGAAGCGACGCGCCAGGAACACCGCGCGCGAGAGGCCCACGACCAGGATGATCGCCACCACGCCCAGCAGCCCGAGGCGCTGCAGTCGCACCCCGCCGAGCAGGTCGCCCTTGGGCAGGGCCACGCCGATCCAGAAGGTGTTGCGGTCGAGCGTGTAGCGGCGGAAGCCTGCCATCCAGGCCTGGCCCTCGTGACGGAAGCCGACGGGCGTCTCGGGACGGCCGGCGGCCTCCCACGCCCGCGTCGCGCGCTCGAGCACGGGCTCGTCGAGCTCATCGGCGGTGGGCAGGCGGGCCTGGCTGTCGACCACCGCCGAGTCGGCGGGTGTGAACATCAGCGCGTCGCGCATGGCCGACTCGTCTTCATATCGCTCGTTGCGAGGCAGGCCCACGACGCTCATGGTCGATGCGGCTTCTTCGCCGGGCTGGCCGGAAAGCTGCTCGACCAGCACGAAGGCCGTGCCGTTCTCGCTCACGGGCAGGCGGCTGGTGAAGCGGGAGATGTCCAGCAGCAGCAGGTCGAAGGCGACGACCATCTCGGCCGGACCATCGGGCGTGTCGAGCATCAGCGACGTCGCGGCGGTGATGCCGGGGTCCTTCGTGATAAAGAAGATCACCGGCTCGCTCCAGGCGACCGGCGACTCTTCGGTGACCTCGAGCGCCTGGCGATACCAGATGCGGCGGCGGGGGTCGTAGTCGAGTTGGCCGTAGCGCTCGCTCTCCTGGCCGCTGGCGGTGTCCCACTCTCGGAAGAACACCTCCTGGCCCATGGCGTCGGCCTGCACCACGCGGTTGGACCAGGCCGTGGGCGTGAGGGCGTCGCGCAGCAGCAGGTACTCGGCGCCGTTCGAGTCGGCGACCATCATCGAGGAGATGTGCGGGTGCCGCTCGAGGATGGGCACGAACAGCGTGTTCATGGCCCGGTGGTCGGTGGCCGAGAGCATGCCGCGCTCGCCCCAGCCGCAGGCCACGAGCACGCGCGAGCGGACGTCGCCGAAGAAACGGTCGAGCTCGGCGTCCACGCGGCGAGCGGTCGGACCGATGAGCATGCGCGAGGCGTCGTCGACCGTCCGCTGGGCCGACACCCACGAGGCCAGCAGCACCGCCCCGCCGGTGACCGCCACGAGCACCAGCAGCCCGCCGAGCAGGCTGCGACGGATCGTGGTGGTACGCGGCCGGCTGCCCATGAGGGCGAAGCGTACGCCGGGGTCGGGGGTGGGTGCCGTTTCCCTTATCAGCGGCAGGCATATCCCCTCCGGCCAGAGATCGCGGACCTGCCCGTTTGGGCCGAGTTTTCGCGAGATTCGGGCTTGCCAGGACAGCCCGAATAGCGTGCCCCCGACCCCGGGTTCGCCAACCGCCCCACCTATAATGACGAGACCGAATTTCGCACCCCTGATTCGATGCGAGGGAAGCCCTTTGACGACCAGTTTTGAGACCGGCCTCAGCCCAACCACCACCGGCGCCGCCCCCGCTGCGGGCGCGCTCGCCCCCACCGACACCTTCGTCCACCGCCACATCGGGCCGGACGAGGCCGAGGTGGCCGAGATGCTGGCGCTGCTGGGCTACCCCTCGCTGGACAAACTGATCGAGGCGGCGGTGCCCAGCCAGATCAGGACCGATTCGCCGCTGAACGTCGGCCCCGCGCGCGGCGAGCACGAATTGCTCGCTGAGGTCAAGCGGATGGCCTCGAACAACGAAGTCCGCCGCAGCTACATCGGCATGGGCTACACGGGCACCATCGTGCCGCCGGTCATCCAGCGGAACATCCTTGAGAACCCCGGCTGGTACACGCAGTACACGCCGTATCAGGCCGAGATCAGCCAGGGCCGGCTCGAGGCGCTCTTGAACTTCCAGACGCTCGTGAGCGACTTGACCGGCCTGCCGCTCGCCGGTGCGAGTTTGCTCGATGAAGGCACGGCTGCGGCCGAGGCGATGGCCATGTGCTCGGCGGTGAACGGCAAGAAGCGCTTCGTCGTCGCCGACGACTGCCACCCGCAGACCATCGCGGTCGTCAAGACACGCGGCGACTCACTGGGCATCGCCATCGACGTGCGCCCGGCGAAGGAACTCGCCAGCGCGCTCGAAGGGGCGTGCGGCGTGATGGTGCAGTACCCCACCACCGACGGCCGCGTGGAGTGCTACGAGGACCTGGCCAAGCAGGCCCACGGCGCTGGCGCGATGCTGGTGTGCGCGTGCGACCTGCTGGCCCTCACGCTGCTCAAGCCACCCGGCGAGTTCGGGGCCGACGTGGCCATCGGCAGCGCCCAGCGCTTCGGCGTGCCCATGGGCTTCGGCGGGCCGCACGCGGCGTTCCTGTCGACCCGCGACGAGTTCGCCCGCAAGATGCCGGGCCGGATCATTGGTGTCAGCAAGGACGCCCAGGGTAACACGGCGTACAGGATGGCCATCCAGACGCGCGAGCAGCACATCAAGCGGGACCGGGCGACGAGCAACATCTGCACCGCCCAGGCACTGCTGGCGATCATGGCCAGCATGTACGCGGTGTACCACGGGCCAGAGGGGCTGCGCCGCATCGCGATGCGCGTGCACACGATGACACAGACGCTGCGAGCAGGCTTGCTGGCGGGCGGGCACGCGATCGCCGAGGATCAGGTCTTCGACACCCTGCGCATCACCCCAAGCGACGAGAGCTCTTCCCAGGCGATCGATGCGGCCAACGCACGCGGCATCAACCTCCGCGACTTCGGCGACGGCACGCTCGGCATCACACTCGACGAAACCACCACGATCGACGACATCGCCGACCTGCTCGCGTGCTTCGGCATCGAGGCGGACGTGAACGAACTGGTAAGCAAGGCGCACACCGAGTTCGCCCCGGCCTTCCAGCGCTCAACCGGCTACCTCACGCACCCGGTCTTCAACACCCACCACAGCGAGACCGAGATGCTGCGGTACATCTACAAGCTGCAGCGTCGGGATCTGTCGCTGGCCGACAGCATGATCCCGCTGGGCTCGTGCACGATGAAGCTCAACGGCACGAGCGAGATGTTGCCGGTCACATGGCCCGAATTCGGCAATCTGCACCCCTTCGCGCCAGCCGAGCAGACCACCGGCTACCAGGCCATGTTTGACCGGCTCGAGAGTTATATCGCCGATATCTGCGGCCTTCCCGCCGTCAGCCTGATGCCCAACGCCGGCAGCCAGGGCGAGTACGCGGGCCTGCTGACCATCCGCGCCCTGCACCAGAGCAAGGGCGAGGACCGCGACGTCTGCCTCATCCCCACCAGCGCGCACGGCACGAACCCCGCCAGTGCGGTCATCGCCGGCATGCGCGTGGTGCCCGTCAAGTGCGACGCCAAGGGCAATATCGACATGGCCGACCTGCGAGCCAAGGCCGAGCAGCACAAGGACAAGCTAAGCGCGCTGATGGTCACCTACCCCAGCACGCACGGCGTGTTCGAGCCGACGATCAAGGACATCTGCAAGATCGTCCACGACAACGGCGGCCGCGTGTACATGGACGGCGCGAACCTGAACGCGCAGGTCGGCCTATGCCGCCCTGGCGAACTCGGCGCCGACGTCATCCACCTGAACCTGCACAAGACCTTCTGCATCCCCCACGGCGGCGGCGGCCCGGGCATGGGCCCCATCGCGTGCACCGAGGAACTCGCCGCGTTCCTGCCGGGCCATCCGGTGCGCAACCCGGCGAGTGCGGGCACTCAGGCCATCGGGCCCGTCAGCGCAGCGCCGTACGGCTCGCCGAGCATCCTGACGATTTCATACGTGTACATGGCCCTCATGGGCAGCGTGGGGCTCAAGCGTGCCACCGAGATCGCGATCCTCAACGCCAACTACATGGCCAAGCGGCTCGAAGGCCACTACGACGTGGTGTACCGCGGGCCCAACGGCCGCGTGGCCCACGAATTCATCATCGACTGCCGCGCGTTCGAGAAGAGTGCGGGCATCCGCATCGACGACATCGCCAAGCGGCTGATGGACTACGGCTTCCACGCCCCCACCATGGCCTGGCCCGTGCCCGGCACGCTGATGATCGAGCCCACCGAGAGCGAGGCCAAGAGCGAACTCGACCGCTTCTGCGACGCTCTGATTTCGATCCGCCAGGAGATCCGCGACATCGAGGAGGGCAAGGCCGACCGCGAGGACAACGTGCTCCGCAACGCCCCGCACACACAGGCCGCGCTCATGGCCGACGCGTGGACACACCCCTACGGCCGCGAGCAGGCCGGCTTCCCGGTGCAGTGGCTGCGCGATTCCAAGTTCTGGCCGGCGGTGGGCCGCATCGACAACGCGTTCGGCGATCGGCACCTGGTGTGCACCTGCCCGAGCGTGGAAGAGGTGGTGGCGGGGTCAGCCTGATTCGTCCGCCGAGCCGATCGTGAGTGGGATCTCCGACCGATGCTCGCCGCCAATGCTGTCGTGCCAGATGAACCAGAGCGAGGCGTCGGTCTCACCGGGTTCGAGGCGGTAGTGCAAGGGGCCGTCTCCTTCGGGGAGGGCTTCGATGGTCTCTTCGGGGCCGAACATCTCCAGGAGCGCCAGCACGTCGTCTCGGCTGCTTGCCTTATGTGCTTCGGCTTCCGCAGGAAGGGATCTTCCCATCGCCTGCAAGACTTGAGTCGCGGAATACGCTGAGCGACCACTGGCCAGTTCGCCATGGTACACGGGCGTCGCCAACGCCACGCCAGCACCCACACCAAGGCCGGCCACGCCCATGATCACGATCGCCCGGCTCTGCTGCTTCGACAGCGCCTCACGAACTTGCCTCGCATCCACGGCAACCATCGCGAGGACCAAACCCAGAAGGCCCGCAACGATCAGACCCACGCCGATACCGCGTTCGATGCCGGCGCCGGGAACGTAGAAACCAGGATCATGCTCGACGAACGACGTGATCTCAATTTCAATGTCATTGCGTTGCTGGGTTGGCGTCAGCGTGCCAACGAGCCTGGTCAGGCCGCCCAATTTATCGGCAATCTCAACAAGCCCGGGGTGGGCGATCGTGACCGGCCGTTCGCGCCGCATGAAGCGTGCGTCGGTATCGTCGGGCTCTCGGGTGTCCGGCTTCGTTGCGAGTGAGCACGTGTCTCGAAGGCCTTTGCCTGAAGCCGTGCCGTCGGCGAACACGAACAGCTCGAGTTCGATGTCTTCATTGCCGACTGCCGTCAGCGCCATCGGATACACAGGCCCATCTGTCGGGAATCGGAACTGCAACGGATGAGCCCTGTGCTCGGTGGCGGCGGCGTCATCCACCTTCAGTTTGGCCGCGGCGAACACCCAACCCTTGTCGAGATAGTCCTGCACAACACCTTCGACGCCATCGGGCACGCCGTATCCGCCCGACCTGAGCCACTCGATGAGTTCGTCCGCATCCTTCGCGCGGAGCACGACGGTGTCATAGACGCCAGCGGTACCGGGGGAAAGCACCTCGACGGGCATCGGCGTACCGGCCAGGCCTCGTGCGGTTCCTAGTGCTGGCAGGAACAGCACAAAGCCGAAGACGACCACCACGACCATGAGCGCGATACGCCCGACAGACGACTTCAAGGTCATTCCACCAAGAGCCGCAATCACGAGCAGGGCGCCAACGAAAATCATCCCACCCGAGTCACTCCGCTCGATCCTCGGCGCTGCCAGCACGGCCGCGGTATCGAACATGCCCTTCGTCGCCGGCAGGATCTCCGGCTCGCTCGGCAGCGGGACCAGCCACGCGAACTCGGTCCCATCACCGGTAAACGCCGTGTCGATCGCCAGACGCTGCTCGGCACCGTCCCACGCGATGATCGCGCGCTGGCGGGGCATAGTGCTGCTGGCCGCAGCAGCCAGCGGGTCGGCGACCATCGGGAAGGCCTTGCCGTCGCCCATCGCCTGATACGCGAGGAACAGAGCAAGGAATCCGATCACCCATCGTTGCATGTTCTTCCGATCCGCGACTCACTCGCTCGCGGTTCCGACCGCGTCCGGCCTTCGTATCGGCTCCAGCCTCAGGTATGTCAGGCTCCGCCACACCCATTCCATCGGACCGAACCGGAACCGCGAAAGCCACAGCGGGCTGGCGACGAGTTGGAAGGCCCACACGCCCAGCACGATCGGCACGAGTTCGCTCCGGCTGAACTGACCGAAGTAGCCCAGGCCCCAGCCGTAGAAGATGAACGCGCCGATGAGCGATTGGGCGAGGTAGTTCGTCATCGCCATGCGACCGACCGATGCCAACGCGTACCGCGCAAGCCCGAGCACGCCTGTCTTGCACACGAGCATGACCAGCCCCACCCATCCGAGAGCGACACCCACGCTACCGGCATAGTTGAACCAGCCCATGACGCCGAAGATCGCCACCGGGTCGAAGCCGTTGCGATGGTTGAGCACGACGCCCGTGCCGACGATCCCAAGGCCCAACCCACCGGCCACGGCCATCAGTATCGCGTAGAAGCGAGCCGACCGCTCGGCCTTGAACACGCCCCACTTGTGCAACGCCATGCCGAGCAGCATGAGCCCCGCGACGCGCCAGAACATGAAGATCGCGAACACGAACGTCTGCATCATCAGCACGTCGGGCGCGTGAGCGGCGGCACGCTCAAAGAACCCGCCGAGGGCCTTCTGGCGCTCTTCCGCGAGGTACGCCTCGTTCGGGAAGAACATCATGCCGACCTCGCTCCAGGTCTCCATCATCTTCGGATCATCGCTCGCGCGCATCCACTCGAACATCGCCTGCTGCGCCCCCGAGAGCGCCATACCAATCGGCAATAGCACGCAGCCAACCACCGCCAGCCCCCACGCGGGCATCCGTCGCAGCGGGTACACCATCATCCCCACGAGGGCGTAGCAAACCAGGATGTCGCCAAACCAGATGAGGTACGCGTGGACCATGCCGATCACCAGCAACCAGCCCATACGCCGGTAGTGCACGCCCGCGGGGTTGCGCCCGGTCTCGACCAGCCGTTCGGCCATGAGCGCCACGCCCGCGCCGAACAACATCGAGAAGATCGCCATCATCTTCATGTCGAAGAGCACGTGGCTGACCAGCCACATCAGGTAATCAAGGCCCTCGAAGCCGCCGGCGATGGGCGGGTTGAAGAACGTGGCCCCGGGCAGCGCGAAGACCGGGATGTTCATCAGGAAGATGCCCAGCACCGCAACGCCTCGAAGCGTGTCGATCGAGTTGATGCGATCCCGACGCGCTGTTGGGCCGAGCGGTCCGGGCTCTGGATGGATCGGGGCGGTCGGCTCTGTCGGCGGCGTCGGGTGCATGGGCCAATGGTACCGCGAGAAATAAGAAAAGGCGGCGACCTTCTCGTGGATAGGCCGCCGCCTGGGGTAGAGAGAGGAACAGGATCTACCAAATCAGAGAGAGTCTGATCGGCCGATGGGCCCAAAGGTTTACGGGCAGCCCAGGGCGAAATCGTTCTGGAAGGCCAGGAAGTCGAAGATGGTCAGCGTGCCATCGCCGTCGAAGTCCGCGCGAAGATCGCCCGCGTCGAAGGCGTTCTGGAAGGCCAGGAAGTCAAACAGGTTCAGGGCGCCGTCGCCGTTGAAGTCCGCACGGCAGGGATCACCGCCGGTCGCGCTGTTGATGAACACGCTGGTGGTGTTGCTGTCACGGTTGGTCACGGCGATGTCGTCCGAGCCACTGCCATCGAAGTCGCCCACCGCTGCGAACTCGGGAGCGGCACCCGTCGGCAGCACCAGAGCGGCACCGAAGGCCATTCCGCCGAGGTTCTCGAACACCGAGATCGAGCCGCCGTCGTTGTTCACGGTCACAACATCCGGACCAGCGCCATCGGGGGCGAAGTCGCCGACGTAGATCTCGGAGGGGTCGATGGAGCCAACGCTCGTGCGGCCGGCGAACGTGAAAGTGCCGGCGTCGTTGCGATACACGGTCATGAAGGTATCGATCGTGGCGGCCAGATCGGCGTCGCCATCACCGTCGAAATCGGACGACACGATGCCCTCAGGGCGCTGGCCGGGGGTCGTGATGACCTGGCCTGGCGTGAAGCCGCCCGCGCCGTTGCCGGTGTAGATGCCGATGGTGCGAGCGTCGTGGTTGGTCACCGCCAGGTCGGCGTTGCCATCGCCGTTGAAGTCGCCGATGGCGGCACTGCGCGGCTCGGCACCGACGGCCAGCGTCGAGCTGACGGTCGACACACCAAAGTCGAGCAGCACGGTCACGGTGTTGCTGTCACGGTTCACGATCACGAAGTCGGCACCGGGGTTGGCGTTCAGACGGCCCTTGGCGATCCACACGGGCTCAGCGCCGGTCGCGGCGCGCTCGCCGACGGTGAAGTTGCCGGCCCCGTCGTTCAGCATGATCTGGGCGCTCGACGTGTTGTCGAAGATAATGACCAGGTCCTGGTCGCCGTCGCCGTCGATGTCCTGAGCCGCGGCCGCATCGGCACCGACACCCGAGCCGAGGAAGCTCACCGGGCCGGCCGCGAAGCCGCCAGCGCCGTCGCCGGCCATCACCAGCACGCGATCGGGACCGTCGACCACGACGGCCAGATCCATCACGCCGTCACCGGTGAAGTCGCCAGTTGCGACGCCCGCGGGGCGCTGCGCCGTCGCGAGGTCGGTGCGCGGGCCGAAGGTGACCTGCGCGTTGGCCGCGCTGGTGATCGCGCCGGCGGCGAGGACAAGAGTCAAGGCCTTGGTGTTCGTCTTGAGTTGCATCATCGTTCTCCTGAGTAAGAAAGGAAGTTCGTGTGTCTCGGCCTCGCGGTGTCTCCTCCACCCGCGAGTCGCAGAACACCATGGCAACTGCCGTGCCAAAGGGAACGACCCCCGCAGAGAGAGTCAACGGGGGTCGTTCCAACTTGGAGGGAGCTTTCTCTGGCCCGTCTTGGCCAACACCGGTGGCTGGCCTGGCCTCGCGTGGCCAAGCCCGGGCGGTTACTCGTCGAACGCGTTCTGGAACGCCAGAAAGTCAAAGATGTCCAGCGTCTCGCTGAAGTCGAAGTCCGCACGCATGTTGCCTGCATCAAAGAAGTTCTGGAACGCCAGGAAATCGAATACCGTCAAGGCGCCATCGCTGTCCAAGTCGGCCCGCGGGCCATAGACCGCCAGATCCTGATGCCGAACCTCGCCCGAGGAATCCAGGTCGTACAGCGAGAAGTTGAATGGCGTCCGATCGACGACCACAACTCCGTTCTTGATACCGTCGCCGTCGAATGGCGTCCCATCCGTCGCGTACACCCAATCACGCAGCACACCCTGATCCAGCAAACCGACACTCGAATCCCCATCGAGGTTGCCCGGCTCGAGTTCGAAACCCACGTCGGTCCACGCGTACAGCCCATCCACGAACTGATCCGTGTAGCTCGTGCCTACCAGAGCGGTCGCCTCCCAACGATCGGGTTCGAGCGAGTCCTCGATGTCTCGGCCATTCCAATCAATGATCAAAATTCGCGCGTCGCCAGTGGCCCCCCCGGCTGAGGAAATCAGCTCGGTCGCTCCTTCCTCGATGCTCCACCCATCATCGGCCCTGGTATTGATCGGCGGGGTCGAGGTTCCGGCGAGTTCGCCGTACCCACGATTCGTGACAGCTCCGACAAATGTCACGGTTGTTTCGTCCATCGACGTGCTATGACTGAAATGCAACTCGACCCAGGGGTCGTACGCACCATCAACCGAGCCCCCGCGCATCCTGCTTGCGGGGATGTACCCCTCAGACCGCGAGAAGAACCGGCCCCGGACAATCATCGTCTCGCCAGCCTCGAACAGCCCATTCCCGTTGCCGATCTCTCGCACAAGCGTCACCGCGGAGCAACCGCACAGCGAGAGCGACCAGTCGGCCCCGCTCCGCTCATACTGCGGGCCGGTATCGATGTCACGGTCATAATCGTCGGCGGAGGTGGCGATTAGCTCGCCGATCGAGCTTTCTGGCCTCGCCCCGAATCGCGCCACGTTGGCCATGAACCGGCTCTCGGCCGACGCGCCGAGGTGCCCGCCGGTGCTCTCGCGGCGATCCACGCTCAACTCTATAAAACCGTACACAGGGCTCGTGCCGAACCGGTACGGATCGAACGGCTGGCCCGCCAAACCCAGCGGGCCGGGCGGATTGACCAGCCCGTCAAAGACGACCTCCGTCCTGAAGATGTCCGAGCCCTCGCTGTCGACGATCATGCCCGAGTAGGGATCGCTGGCCGGCGAGAACGGTTGCCAACCCACGTTCGCCAGCGACACGATGTCGGGCAGCACCGCGTCGGGGTGCACCATGCCAAAGCCACCGCGGTCGGTCGGGCGCAGCACCGCGTCGCCCCTGGGGTCGATGTAGACCTCGTCGGACGCCTCGCTCACAGCGACCACCGCCGCGAGCACCGCAAGCGAAAACGCGACAAGTCTTGTTCCAGTCGCCCCTCTCACGCGCTCAACTCCTTCACGAACTCATGCAGGTCGTACCGGTCGATGCGGTTTCGGATGCTGCTGCGCTGCATGTCGATCAGCCGCGCCGCCGCCGTCACGTTCCCGCCCGTGTGGCGCAAGGCCTGCTCGACGAGCGCACGCTCGACGTCTTCCACAGTGAATGGGCCACGATCGAAATCAAACTCCAGCCCCCCACTATTTCCGGAAGTCGCAACCCGCCGAGATATCGGCAGGTCACTCGGCTCGATCGTCGTACCCTTGCCGAGCATCGCCGCGTGCTGCATCGCGTTCACCAGTTCGCGGACGTTGCCCGGCCAATCGTGCTGCCTGATGGCGCGTTCGGACGCATCGCTCAGCTCCAGTTCACCCCGGCCGAACTGCTTGCCGAACCGTCGCAAGGCCGTCCGCGCGATCACCACCGCGTCATCTCCACGCTCGCGAAGAGCCGGGATCTCGATCGTGAACGTGTTCAGCCGGTAGAACAAGTCCCCCCGGAATGCTTTCTCGCGGACGCGCTCGGGCAGGTCCTGGTTCGTCGCGGCAACCACGCGGGCCGACACTTGCCGCTCACGCGTGCCACCGACGCGTCGCAGCGTGCCCGCCTCGAGCACCAGCAACAGCTTGCTCTGCAATTCCAGTGGCATCTCACCGATCTCGTCGAGGAAGATGGTGCCGCCCTCGGCCATCTCGAACAGGCCCTCGCGCGAAGCCTTCGCATCGGTGAACGCGCCGCGTTCATGCCCGAACAACTCGGCCTCGATCAAGTTGGCCGGCAACGCCGCGCAGTTGACGTGCACGAACGGAGGCTCCTCGCCATCATGCGGCGCCGCGGAATGCAGTTCCCGGGCCAGCACACCCTTGCCCGTGCCGGTCTCGCCGGTTAACAGCACGGTTGGCAACGCCTGCGGCCCGCCACCGATCTTGGGCAGCGGCAGCGACGCCAGCCGACGGGCCATCGTCACCGCCTCCTGCCACGCCGGGTGATCACCCGCAGGCCGCTTGCCCTCGTCCTCGTCGCGTTGGCTCGCCAGACGCTCGTGCAAGCGGAGCTTCGCATCCCGCTTGCCGCGCTCCAGCGTGCGCTCGACCACGAGCGTCAACTCGGTCACACTCAACGGCTTGAGCAGGTACTCATCAGCACCCAGCTTCATCGCCTCGACGGCCTTCGACACGCTGTCGTCGGAGGTCATCACCAGCACGCCGCCAGCAAAGCCCTCGCCCCGCACGGCCTTCACGAGCACGAGCCCATCGTCTCCGGGAAGCCTGAGGTCGGTCAGCACCAGGTCCACGTGCCGCTCCCCA
>JAUHYE010000146.1 GCA_030426395.1 Phycisphaerae bacterium | reverse complement strand
GGGTCGAAGCCGCAGCGGCAGGTGCGCTCGGTGAAGGCCCGCCAGTCGCCCGAAGCGCTCTGCGCGCTCAGGCCGTCGGCGCCCAGGTAGGGCGCGAGCGCGTAGGCCCACGGCTGCCTGCGATCGGCGAAGGCCGAGTGGGTGCTGGCGGGGGGTATGCCCTGGTAGTCCTGCGCGTACAGGTGCGTGGCCTGGGCCAGCGAGCGCAGGTTCGCCAGGCAGCCCGCCGAGCGTGCGGCGCCCTTGGCCTTGCCCAGGGCGGGCAGCAGGATGCCGACGAGCACCGCGATGATGGCGACGACCACCAGCAGCTCGATGAGCGTGAAGGCTCTCCGCGTGACAGGCTCGTCATCATTCATGGCGCATCGTCTTCATGCGATCCGTGGTCTGGGACACTCGGCGAACCCGAATAGCCCAGCCGCTTCCACACGACGTCGAAAGTCAACACTTCTCCGGACTCAGCTCGCGCGGCCTCGGCCGCGGCTTCTGGGCTCGCGAATGCGGCCACACGGGAGCCCATCGGGGTACGCAGTTTGTCTGCCATTATGAACGTGGCCTCCCCGGTGGGCAGCCACTGGCTCGTGCCGTGGTCGTGCGACCAGCGATGCACGACGACTTCCTTGTCGTTCTTGACCTCGTACCTCACCTGACAATTGAAGTCGTCGAACAGACGTGGTTCCGGTCCACGGGGACCCTCCACGATGGTCGCCGTTGCCCATCGGCGGTCGCTGATGATCATATTGCATTGGACGCACACGTCCTCGCCCAGCCTCAGGTCGGGTGGTCCGTCGGTGGCCCGGTCGTCGCAGGCGCCCAGCGTCAGCACGCACACCGAGAACGATGCGATCGTGATCAAGCGTCTCATATCGACTTCCTCCTTGCGAAGATCACCATGGCGGCGGTCAGTGGCAGCGTCACCCAGACGAGGATTGAACCGGCAAGCACCCACGGCATGGCATCGCCAAGCACGTGGGACGCGTACGCGCCTACCGGACCCAGGACGTCCAGCGAGGCGTTCATGCTGACAATGACGCCCATCTTGAATGACTGCAACGGATTGAGTGCGGCCAGGGCGAAGATCTCCTGCACACGCAGCTTGAAGATCAGTGAGCCGGCCATTAGGCCCAAGTCGCTCAGGAACACCAGCGCAAGCCATACGAACAGCGAGATGCCCACCGCCACCGAGGATCGGCGACTGAGCACCGAGATCAGCACCCCCACCGACAACATGGCCAGCGCGAGCAGGATCGTCAGCCCCACGAGTACGACGAAGGATCGCACACCCACGCCACCGGCGCGCCAGGCCAGCACACCCGCGCTCACGCCGAAGCCCGCGCACAGGGAGCATGTCAGCGCGACGGCCAGCCCGACGTACTTGCCGATCAGGATCTGCGAACGCGATACCGGCTGGGCCAGCAGGTACATGAGCGTGCCGCGCTCGCGCTCACCGGCGATCGCTCCCGCTCCGGCCGTCAACGCCATCAGCGGTACGACGAGCATGATGAGGTTCAGCAGTCCGGCCGCGGTGCGACCGAAGCCCGCGAACCCGTGCGAACCCGAGCCGCTCAGGGACAGGAACGACACCCCCACCGCCAACACCGTGAATGCCACGGTATACAAGACGAACCAACGGCTCGACATTGCGTCGCGGAATTCGCGCCTAGCGAACGACCAAGTGCCCCCCAGGAGCGTGGGCGGGATCGACGGACGCGGCAGGGCCACGCTGATTGCTTGGGCACTCATGGCGCTACCTCCTCGACGCGGACGTCGTCCATTACCTCGATGTTGCGCACCTCGATGTGCCGCCGCGCCAGCACGCTGATGGGCTCGGCCTTACGGTCTCGGGGCACCGCCACGCACAGGCCATGGCCGTTGAGATGCACGGCGTGACCGGCGTCTCGTAGCGTCTGGGCTGCCTCGGCCTCGCTGGCCTTCGACAAGTACAGCCGGACCACCTGCACGGGCTTCTCGGTCGGCCACAGCTCCAGCGGCGTCGTGACGCGCTGCACCACGCCGCGCTCGAGCACGATAACGGTGTCGGCCAGCGAGATCACCTCGTCGGGCCGGTGCGACGCGAAGACCAGCGTCTTGCCTGCTTCCTTCAATCGCTGGAGCGTCTGCACCACCTCACCCCGGCCGGCGGCGTCGAGGTTGGACGTGGGCTCGTCGAGCACGATCACCGGCGGGTCGCTGAGCAAGGCGATTGCCAGGGCCAGGCGCTGCTTCATGCCGCCCGACAGATCCCGCACGCGCTTGCGCTCGTGGCCCGTCAGCCCCACCTCGGCCAGCACCTCACGGGCCCGGGCCGGGTCGACCCGCCGCAGTGCGGCGAAGAATGCCATGGCCGACCCCATGCGCACGTCGTCGTGGAATGCCAGTTCCTGGGGCACGTATCCCACCAGTGCCCGGGCGGCCCGCCCATGACGCTTCACGCTCTTGCCCCCAATGGTCGCCCGGCCCTGGAATCTCGTCACCCCCAGCAGGCAGCGAATGAGCGTGGTCTTGCCCGCGCCGTTGCTGCCCCACAGTGCAAGGGCCTCTCCAGCGCGGACGTTCAGGCCCGCATCGCGCACCGCGACGGCCCGCCCGAAGCGCTTGGTGACATGCTCTGCAACGATCACAGTCCACCTCCAGTGCTCGCCGGTGCGAACGCGCGGTCTCTGCCGAGCAACGCCACGATCAACGCCGAGGGCACGAGCAAGCCGAGCGATGCCAGGGCCATCCACTTGCCCGAGCCTCGGGCGCCCGACATCGCGACCTCGATGGCCGGCGGCCGTGCGAGCGGGGCAGGATCGGCCAGGACCGGCCTAGGCCGCAGCTCCGGGAGCGCCCGCGCGGTAAACTCGATGGCCTGCTGGGCGGGGCTGTGCATAAACAAGCGCAGGTTTGGCTCGCTGGCGAGCATCTGGCCGAACAGGCTCTGCGGCTCGTAATCCACGTCGCCGATACCGTCGCCGTCCAGGTCGAAGCCAGCGTACTGCGACCAGTAGTTGCCCACGCCATCGCGGGCCCACTGGTTCAGGTGCAGTTCGCCGCGCCCATGCGTCGCGACGGGCTCCTCGTTCTCGACAAAGGCGTTGGCGGTGAAGACATTGTCGTGCGTGTTGGGTGTCGCCAGCACACCAACCTCGTTGAACGCGATCATGTTGCCCTCGAACAACCCAGTCGAGTCCATCGCCGAGGGGCTGTTGTCGATGTACACGCCAACCCGGTTGGCCAGCAGCGCGTTGCCCACAATTGCGATGTCGTCGCAGTCCTTGAGCCCGATGCCGTACCCGCTCGGCCCGCGGTTGTTGCGCATGCGGTTGCCCTCGAGCCTGATGCTGTTGCTGTACATCAAGTAGATGCCCACCGAGTTGCCCTCGAGTTCGTTCTCGCGGAGCACCGTGTCGTGGCTGTACATGAAGTGCAGCCCATAGCGGCTGCCGGTCACGCGGTTCTGCTCAATCCGCAGGTTCTCCGAGTACCAGAATACCATGTCGCGAGAGTTGCGCACAACATTGCCCTGGACCATCGTGTCGTGGCTCCACCACAGGCGGATACCATCGCCCCGGCGGCCCGCTTCGAGATCCTTTCCCGAGACGGTGTTGCCGCGAACCACCGAGCCGGGGCTCTCGCGCAGATCGATGCCGAACAAGACATCCTCGATCGTGTTGCCCTCGATGATCGCACCGCCGGCGAGCACGCGAATTCCCGCATCCTCACCCGTCACGCTATCGCCCGAACCACGGATCCTGAAGCCGCGAACCGTCACCCGTTCGGCCAGCACGTCGATGATCGTGCCCTTGCCCATGCCGTCGATCACGACAAGACCCTGGGCCTCCAATGAAACGGGCTTACGAATCTCCAGATTGCCCTGATAGACTCCGGCGGCGATGCTCAGACTGTCGCCAGGCTGGGCCCGCTCGATGCGATCATGGATGATCGATACCGATTGCTGGCCCATCGCGGCCGTAGCCAGCACCAGCACGAGGCTCACCAACGCGCCACGCATGGCTCAGTCCTCTCCGCTAGCGGCTTGTGCGCGGACCAGTGGCAGGTATGCCCGGCGATGGAAGTACAGCGCCACGATGAGCATAAGCGATGCCGAGCACGCCAGATACAGCCCCATGCCCGGCGTCGCGATGGTCACGAACTGCCCGATGCCACCCTTGCCCAGAGCGGTTGGCACGAAAGGCTTGACAGCGTTTGACAGCGGCGCCTGGGGATCCAGGTTCAGCCCGAAGTGCCGCATCCAGAGTTGAAGATCCACCAGGAACACGATGGGAAAGAACACCACCGGCGCCACCAGCAGCACCGCCCATCGCGTGTGGATGTACGCGGCGAGTTCGAGCATGACCACAAAGGCGATCATCACGAACACTCCCACCATTCGCTCGACTTCGGCCGCCTCGTAGAGCGACCGCATGCCGATGTAATGGTTCAGCCCGTCGATCTCTGCTACATCACCCGTAAGAGAGTTCAGGTACGCCGTCATGTGCAGGCCGTCGGGATACTGCGGGGCCTGGAGCTCCATGTGCCAGTATGGCAGGAACAATGACACGAGCAGCAGCACGCGGGCCACCAGCAACAGAAAGCCCGGCGCTCCAAACCGCATCGAATGGCTCTTGACCATCAGCGGAGAGACACGGGGGCCAATGATCTTGTCGAGGATGCTGCGCTTCACGATCCGCTCCTTCCACCAGGGCTTCTGGGGCCCGGGCCAGATCCAATCCGCCGCGGGCGCTCTCGCACGCACGGCGGCGCGTGTCAGTTAGGCTCCACGAACAGGTAGCCCATCATCTCAAGATGCAGCGCCGAGCAGAACTCGGAGCAGTAGAAGGGGAACGTGCCGGGCGTGTCCGCTTCGAACTCGATAGTCACGTACTCGCCCGGCTCAAGCGATGCGGTAATGTTGTACACCGGCACCGCAAAGCCGTGCGTCGCGTCCACAGCGCGTTCGGTGTTGGTGATGTGCCACCGCACCTTATCGCCCTGCTTCAGGTAGATGTGCTCGGGGTTGAAGTGGCTACGGATGGCTGTCATGAAGATGTCGACCGTGCCGTCGGGGTTCCGCTGCACGCGCTCCATGCCCTTCTTGGGCGCCATCGGATGGATGTTCTGCGCGTGTGGGTCCCAACCGGTTTCCGGGTAAGCCGTCCATGGCTTGAGCTTGTCGGCCTTGACGATCTGCGCGTAGTGCGGTTCACCTACACCCATAGCCATGTCGTAGATCACCGGCATGTCCGTGCCGTCCTCGGAGATGTCCACGAGTTGGAGGTTCTGCGGCAGCAGCGGGCCGGTGGGGAAGAACCGATCAACCGACCACTTGTTGAGTGCTACCAGGTAATTGCCGTCGGGGCTGACCGTGTCGCCCTCGGCGATCGCGATGTGGCCCACGTTGTAGTGCACCGGCGTCTTGTGCACCAGCGTCCAGTCGGGCTCGGGGGTGCCCGAGCCGTACGGGCCACCCATGGTCCAGCGGGCCACCGCCGAATCGAGGTACAGCGAGGTGTAGGCGTAGCCGTCCGGGCCAAACTGGGTGTGCAGCGGGCCCAAGCCGACCTCGATGCGCGCCTCGACGACGGAATCGAAGTCCAGGATCGGAACGCCGAACTCGTCCGTGCCCGAGAACGTTTTCGCATCCATCGCCTTCTTGATCTTGTCGAAGGAGTAAATGGTCACGTGGGGGTCGAGCTTCCCCGACACCACGATAAAGTCGCCCTTGGGCGCCACGTCCACGCCGTGCGGGCTGCGCGGCTCGGGGGTAACGTGCAGCAGCCCCTCATTGATCGCCGTCTTCAGCGTGATGACCGGGAAGCCCTCGATCTGCTCGACCTTACCCGCCTTGAAGACCTGCTCGGCCTTCTTCCAGTTGATGACGTGCAGGAAGTCCGTCGCGTTGCGGCTGGCTCCGGCCTCGAACGGCGGCTTCTTGTCCTGGATGCCGCCCGTCGCGAGCTCGGTATTCAGCGAGTTCATAAAGAAGAACCCATCGCTCGCGAGCTTGCCCGCGTCCGAGAGGTCCTGCCAGTAGGGGGGCAGCTCGATCGCGAAGGACTGATCCTGATCGATCCGACCCCGGTTGCGGTCAAACTTCCACAGCGTCACCGAGCCCTTGTACTGTTCTTTGTACTCGGAGATCGGCGCGTACTCGGACCCCCAGGGGACGGCGTACTGCCCGCCCTCGATGATGTACTCGGTGTTGGGCGTCACGAACGTGCCGCCGTGATCGCTGAGGGTCAGCGGGTTCTTGACGATCTGCTTCGTCTCCCAGTCACGCAAGTCGATCACCGCGACGCGGGCGTTGATCTTGTCGTTGATAAACACGAACTGCCCGTCGTAGTCGCCCGCGGTCTCGGAGAACGCCGGGTGGTGCGTGTCGCCCCAGAGGTTGGCCTTGCCCTCGGGGAATCCCTCGGCGAGGATGTCGTTCCCGACCCCATACCCCCAGCCTTGCCACGGCTCGGGCGTGAAGACCGCGATCGAGCGGAGCAACCTCATGCTGGGCAGCCCGACCACGAAGATCTGGCCGGCGTGCCCGCCCGACGCGAACATCAGGTACTCGTCCTTTTGCCCGCTCGGGAGGTACGTCTTCGCCGCCGCGATCAGGTCCGCGTTCGTGAGCCCGCGTTCCTTCGCGACCGACTCGACGTCGCGCATCGACTGTGCGCTCGCCGATGATCCGGCGCACGCGATGACGAGAC